>DATDCY010000280.1 GCA_036524115.1 bacterium
CCGCGTCCGGCGCCTGCAGCACGACGCCGCCGACGGGCGTCCCGGGCGCGCGCGCGAGAGGCGCCGCGCAGCCCGCGACGACGACGGCCGATGCAACGAGCAGCGCCGGGCCTCTCACGCCGGCGGGGCCTCCTCGCCGCCGACGGCATCGAGCACCTCGCGCAGGTCGGCCAGTCCCTGCGAGGCCTTGAGCAGCCCGTCCTCGCGCAGCGTCCACATCCCCTGCCGCTGCGCCTCCTCGACGATCAGCCGCAGCGGCTCGCCGCGCAGCAGGCGCTCGCGCAGCTCCTCGCGGACCGCGAGCAGCTCGAACAGCGCGACGCGGCCCGCGCGCCCCGTGCCCCCGCACTCGGCGCAACCGCCCGCGCCGTAGAAGGTCAGGTCGCCGATGTCGTGCCCGCGGATCCCCTCGAGCAGCCGCGGCGGCTCCGCAAGCGGCTCGCGGCAGGCGGGGCAGAGCTTCGGCAGCAGCCGCTGCGAGAGCAGACCGCGCAGCAGCATTCCCTGGGTCGCCGGGCTGACCCCCGCCTCCCGCAGCCAGGCGAGCGCCTGGAGGTTGTCGCGCGCCTCGCAGATCGCCACCACGAGGCAGCGGCGCGCCGCGTTGAACACCATCTCCAGGGTGTCGCGGTCGGGCACGTCGCCGAGGCCCACGACGTCCGGCTCCTGGTGCAGCAGCGCCTGCAGGCCCGCGGCGAAGCTCAGCGCTGTGCGCCCCCCGATCTGGCATTGCGCGACGCCGGGGATCGGGAAGCGCACCGGGCTCTCCAGCGTGAGTACGTTGCGTCCTCCGCCCGCTGCCAGGTGCGACAGCAGGCTCGAGAAGGTCGTGTGCCTCCCCTGACCCAGCGGGGCGGCGATCAGGACGACCCCGGTGCGGTGCGCGAGCAGGCGCTGGGTCTCGTCCGCGACCTCCTTGGACATGCCCAGCTCCTGGAACTCGCGCGCGACCAGGCCCTCGTCGACGATCTTGAGGACGACCCGCTCGCCGTGGAGTGTCGGGAAGGAGGCCAGCGTCGCGCCCAGCAGGCGGTTGCGCACCCGGATGCGCAGGCGCCCCTCGGCCGGGGCGGCCGCCGCGCCCGCCGGCCGGCACCCCGCGAGCTCCGTCGCGCGGTCCGTGATGGCACGCCGCAGCGCCGGCGGCGCCGTCTCGCCGTCCTGCAGCAGGCCCCGGCCCCGGAAACGCACGCGCAGCCCCTGCTCGATCGCCTCGAGGTGGATCTCGCGACAGCGCCGCCGCACGGCCTGGAGCACGAACCGCCGCAGCCACTCCTCGGCCGTGAAGCCCTCCGGCGGCGCGTCCGGCAGCAGCAGCCTGCGCGCGTCCGCCTCGTCGCCCAGGTCGAGGAGGCCCCCGCCGGCGCCCAGGTCCCCCTCCGGGTAGAAGCGCCGGAGCGCGGCCTCGAGCGCCGCCTCCGGGCAGATCAGCGGCTCGGGGTCGAGGCCGGTCATCTCGCGCACCGCGGCGATGTCCTCCGCCCGCGAGGGGTCGACGAGCGCCACCGTCAGCGTCCGCCCCAGCACGTGCAGGGGCACGATCCGCCGCTCGCGGGCGAAGCCCGCCGGCAGCAGCTGCAGCACCTCCTCCGGCACCCGGTAGCGCTCGAGGTTGACCGCCGCCACGCCGAACTGGTCGCGCAGGAAGCCGACGAGCGCGTCCGCCGTGAGGTGCCCCAGCCGGATGAGGTTGTAGCACAGCCGCCCGCCCGAGCGCTGCTGCTGCGCGAGCGCCTCCTGGAGCTGGCCCTCCGTGATGACCCCGGCCTGCAGGAGCAGTTCGCCGATGCGCCGCCGCTCGTCCCCGCCCACGCTACTCACCCCGCACGACCACGCGGTTGCGCCCGAGCTCCTTCGCGCGGTAGAGCGCGTGGTCGGCCGCCGCCACCAGCCCCTCGGGGGCGCCGATCTGCGGGTGCGGGACCGAGGCCACGCCGACGCTCACGGTCACGCGCAGGGGCCCCTCGGGGCCGACGACCGGGTGCGCCTCCACCGCGGCCCGCAGCCGCTCGGCGACGCGCTGCGCCGCGGCGGGACCGGTGTCGGGCATCACCACGGCGAACTCCTCGCCGCCATGCCGCGCCAGCACGTCGAGCCCGCGCACCTGCGCCCGCAGCGCGTGCGCGAGCTCCTGCAGGACCAGGTCGCCGAGCTGGTGCCCGTACGTGTCGTTGAAGCTCTTGAAGTGGTCGATGTCGAGCATGGCCAGGGAGAGCGGCGAGCCGAGGCGCTCGCTGCGCTGGAACTCGCGCCGCAGCGCCTCCTGGAAGTAGCGGCGGTTGTGCAGCCTCGTGAGCCCATCGGTGATCGAGAGCCGCACGGCGCGCTCGTGGAGCCGCGCGTAGTCGATGACGATGTTCGCCTGGCGCACGATCGACTCGAAGGTCTTCCCCGCCCGCTCGGAGTAGGCCCCGGCCTCGGCGGCCGCGACGGCCAGCGCGCCGCTCGGCCTCCCCCGCGTCGAGAGCCCGGCGAGCAGGACCGCGCCCGGCAGCCCGGGCTGGTCCTCGGGCAGGCCGAGCAGGCCCTGCGGGTCGTCGATCTCCGGCGCGCCGCACGGCGCCGCCTCCCGCAGCTCGCGCTGCGCCAGCTCGCAGACCGTGTCGACGAAGCGCCGGCCCACCGGCCGGGCGACCTGGACGAAGAGGCGCCGCTCCTCGTCGCCGTCGAGCAGCACCACGCCGACATGGAAGTCGACCACCCGCTGGAGGATCCCCAGGACGCCGAGCACGGTCTCGCGCAGGTCGTCGAGGTTGTTCACGAGGTCCTGGATCTCGGCGGCGAGCGTCGACTCGAAGAGGCTGCGGTCCAGCAGCCGGATCACCCGCTCCATCACGTCCGTGTCGCCGCCGGGCGGCGGGGACGCTCCCCCCGCCGCTTCCCCGGGGACGGCGCGCCGCGGCGGCGCGACGGCACCGGCGGCGGCGCGCGCGCAGATGAAGGCGTGGATCTGCTCGACGAGCGCCGCGGTCTCGCCCGACTTGGTGATGTAGCGGTCGGCCCCGGACTTGAGCCCCCAGAACTGGTCCTGCCGCTGGTCGAGGCTCGTGAGCAGGATCACGGGGATGCGCGCGGTCGCCGGGTCGTCGCGCAGCAGGCGGCAGACCTGGTAGCCGTTGAGCCGCGGCATGACCACGTCCGAGACGACGAGATCCGGCGGGTCCTGCCAGACCTTCACGACGGCTTCGATCCCGTCCCGGGCGAGCGCGACCTCGTGGCCCCGGCGCTGGAGGCCGAGCTTCATCATGGCCGCCTGGGTCTGGCTGTCCTCGGCGATCAGTATCCGCACCGCCGCCTCACTCTCCCGGCGTGGCCAGCAGCCGCAGCAGCGCCCGCGGGATCTGCCCGAGCGCGACCACCTGGTCCGCCACCCCGGCCTCCGCCGCCGCCCGGGGCATGCCCCAGACCACGCTCGTCGCCTCGTCCTGGACCACGCTCGCGCCCCCCAGCTCCTTGAGCCGCCGCAGGCCCGCGACACCGTCGCTGCCCATGCCGGTCAGGAGCACGCCGATCGCGCGCTCGCGCCAGTTCTCCGCGACCGACGCGAACATCGTGTCGATCGTCGCGAGCCCCGCCCCTCCGGGCTGGGGCGTCACGGCGATCTCCCGCCGGCCGCGCACCTGCAGCACCCCGCGGTCCGGGCAGAAGTATACGACGCCGCCGCGCACGCGCTCGCCGTCCTCCGCGACCTTGACCTCCAGGGCCGAGTTGCGCGCGAGCCACTCGGCGCACCCGCGGCCGAAGCCGTCCGAGATGTGCTGCGTGATGAACACCGGCGCGGGAAAGCCCGCCGGCGCCGCCTGCAGGATCGAGAGCAGCGCCGAGGGGCCGCCCGTGGAGGCGCCGATCGCCACGGCCCGCTCCGCGCCCCGCGCGACCGACGCGGGCGTCGGCGTCCAGGCGAGCGGCCGCTGCAGCCGCGGGGAGAGGTGGCGGAAGACGCGGATCTCCGAGATCATGCGCACGCGCCGCACGATCTCGGCGCCGAGCCGCTCGTACCCGGACTGCAGGTTCCCGCGCGGCTTCTCGATGATGTCCAGCGCACCGGCCTGGATCG
Organism: bacterium; assembly: GCA_036524115.1. Classification (NCBI taxonomy): domain Bacteria; species bacterium. The sequence continues at coordinate 4,058 of DATDCY010000280.1, forward strand.
CGTTGAAGGAGATCTTCAGGTCCTCCTGGCTCACCGAGGCGCTGATGACGAGGATCGGCGTCGGCGTCTCCGCCATGATCGCCTGCGTCGCCTCGAAACCGTCCATGACCGGCATCCGGATGTCCATGGTCACGACGTCCGGCCGCAGCTCCCGCACGCGCTCGAGGGCCTCCTTGCCGTTGCGGGCGATGCCGACGACCTTGATCTGCGGGTCCGTCTCGAGGACCTTCACGAGCACGCCGCGCGCGAAGAGCGAGTCCTCGGCCACGACGACCCGGATCGGCCGCCGCGCCGCCCCCCCGCCGGCCGCACCCCGCACGTCCGGGCTCACAGCAGCTGCCTGATCGTCGCCAGGAGGTTGCCCTGGTCGAACGCGCCCTTGACGATGTAGGCGTCCGCGCCGGCCTCGATGCCCGCCTGCCGGTCGGCGTCCGTCGAGAGCGAGGTCACGAGGATCACCGGCAGCTCGCGGTGCGCGGCTTCGGCGCGCAGCCGGCGCGTGAGCTCGAACCCGTTGAGCCGGGGCATCTCCACGTCCGAGACCACCAGGTCGACCGGCCGCTCGGCGAGCCTGGCGAGCGCGTCGACCCCGTCGACCGCGACGGTGACCTCGTAGCCGCTGCTCTCGAGGATCCCCTGCTCGAGCAGGCGGGTGGTCACCGAGTCGTCCACGACCAGGATGCGCGGGACCCTCCCGCCCGCGGCCGCTGCGCGCCGGCGCTCGTCCAGCCACAGCCCGCGGGACTTCTGCGAGGCCTTCACCAGGTCGAAGACGTTGAGGATCAGCGCCACGCCGCCGTCGCCCAGCACCGTGGCGCCGGAGAAGCAGCGCACCCGGCGCAGCGGCAGCGCGAGCCCCTTGACCACGATCTCCCGCTCGCCGAGCAGCTCGTCGACGAGGAACGCGACGCGCTCGTCGGTGGCGCCGAGCACGACCACCGGCGCGCGCCCGTCCGCCGGCAGGCTCGCCTGCCCGGGCAGCCCGAGGATGTCGTGCAGGCGCACGAGCGCGGTCGGCACGCCGCCGACGAGGATCGCCTCGCGCGACTCGACGGCCGTCACGCGCCCGAGGTCGACCTCGTCGAGCGTCTCGACCGCCGCCAGCGGGATGGCGAATTCCTGCCCCGAGACCCGCACGAAGAGCGCCGGCGCGGTGGCCAGGGTGATCGGCAGCCGGATCGAGAAGACCGCGCCCCTCCCGGGCTCGGAGGTGATGGTGATCGAGCCCTTGAGCCGCTCGATGTTCGTCAGCACGACGTCGAGGCCCACGCCGCGTCCCGAGAGGTCCGTGATCATGCCCTTCGTGGAGAAGCCGGGACGGAAGACCAGCCCCAGCACCTGCGGGTCGGTCATCTCGCGCAGGGCCTCCTCGCTCGCGAAGCCGCGGCGCAGCGCCAGCGCGCGCACCCGCGCGGGGTCGATGCCGGCGCCGTCGTCCTCGACCTCGATGACGACGCTGGTCGCCCGCTGGCTCGCGCCGAGGCGCACCCGCCCGAGGCGGGGCTTGCCGGCGGCGGCGCGCTCCTCGGGCCGCTCGATGCCGTGGTCCAGCGCGTTGCGCAGCAGGTGGGTGAGCGGGTCCTTGAGCTCCTCGATGACCTTCTTGTCCAGCTGCACGTCGCCGCCGGCGATGACCAGCTCCGCCTCCTTGCCCTCCTGCAGCGCGATGTCCCGCAGCAGCCGCGGGAAGAGGTTGAACAGCGAGGAGACCGGCAGCATCCGCACCCGGTTGATCGACTCCTGCAGCTCGCCGGAGGCCAGCGACATGCGCAGCGTGTCGTCGCCGAAGCGCGCGGAGAGGCGGCGGCTCTCGGCGAGGAGCCGCTCGATCAGCTCGGTCAGCTCGGCCGCGCCGGCCGGCGCCCCGCCCTGCGCGCGCCGCGCCGCGACCCACGCCCGGTGCAGCTCCTCGGCGCGGCCCTCGATGCCCCGGATCTCCGCGAGCCGCGCCTCGAGCTTGAAGCGCGCGGCGAGGATCTCCCCGATCTGGTTCATCAGGTCGTCGAGCTTCTGGGTGGTGACCCGCACCGTCTCCTCGATCTGGCGCACCC
>DATDCY010000281.1 GCA_036524115.1 bacterium
CCGCTCGATCTGGCGGTCGTCAGCAAGGTGCTCCTGCCCTGGGACACCGAGAGCGGCTACGGCGCGGTCGCCTTCGACGGCAGCGTGCAGTGGAACGAGCCGCTGATCGAGGCTCTCGGCCTGGACGCGGGGACGATCGAGGCGGGCCTTGCCGCCACGCGGGAGAAGGTGGCGCGCCGCGTGCGCACCCTGCGCCACGGGCGGCCGTTCCCGGACCTCGGCGGCGTGACCGCGGTGCTCGTGGACGACGGCCTCGCCTCCGGCTTCACCATGGCGGTCGCCGTCGAGGCCGTGCGCCGCGCCGGCGCGGCAGCCGTCATCGTCGGCGTGCCGACCGGGCACGACACGGCGCTGCGCCGGCTCGCGCCGCGCGTGGACGCGCTCTACTGCGCCAACGAGCGCGGCGGCAGGATGTTCGCCGTCGCCGACGCCTACCGCCGCTGGACCGACGTCTCGGAGGACGAGGTCCGCGCGCTCCTCGAAGACCCGGGCCGCCCCTGAGCGGCGCCCCCGGCGCCCGCCCCATCCTTCCGCGATCATTGCCACCTCCCCTGCGTCGCTGCGCGCCCATGGCCCGCGCGGCCGCCATGCCTCCACGGATAACGCATGGCCCCACCGGTGAAAATGGAGGGAACACCCCATGGTCTCCCGGCCCCGGGTGCGCATACTTGAGCTACCTGAGCAGCAAACGCCCGGGAGGAACGAAGACCACGTCCTGCCAGGCAGGACATGAGGAGGATGATCATGGGAAAGAAGCTCACGGCGAACGAAACACCCGACTGGTGCACGCTCGCGACGCCCGATGTCGAGGCCGCGAAGAAGTTCTACGGCGCGCTGTTCGGCTGGAAGGCCAGAGACACCAAGGCGGGCGGGAAGAAGCGCACCGTCGTCTCGACCGGCGCCGAGCAGGTGGCGGGAATGATGGCGCTCTCGCCGAACGCCGGCGGACCGCAGCCCGTGTGGGGCATCTCCGTCAGCGTGGACGACGTCGACGCCAGCGTCGAGCGCGCGCGCCGGCTGGACGCGACCGTGATCATGGACCCGACGGACGTTCCGGGCGTCGGGCGCCTCGCCCTCCTGCTGGACCCGCAGGGCGAGATGCTCTCGGTCATCTCCTACGACGGGCAGTAACCGCATTCGCCCCACCCCCATAACAATCCGCCTCCCGCTCCACGCTCCCGAAAGGCTCGCCGCTCACGGCGCTTCCCTCGTCCGTCCGGGCGGACCCCAGCTGATGCGGTACACGGCCCCCGCGCGGTCGTCGGAGACCAGCAGGGCGCCGTCGGGCATGACCTGCACGTCGACCGGCCGCCCCCACGCGGTGCCCGCTCGCAGCCAGCCGTCCACGAAGACCTCGGGGGCCCCGGCGCGTCCCCCGACGACGGGGACACGGACCACCCGGTAGCCGACAGGTGAGCTGCGGTTCCAGGAGCCGTGCTCGGCGATGAAGATCGATCCGCGGTAGGCCGGCGGGAACATCGTCCCCGTGTAGAAGCGCATGCCGAGCGCCGCGACATGCGCGCCGAGCAGGCGCTCCGGCGGGACAAACTCGGCGCAGGAGCGCAGACCCCCGAAATCGGGGTCAGGAACGTCCCCGGCGTGACAGTATGGAAACCCGAAGTGCAGCCCGGGCCGCGGCGCTCGGTTCAGCTCGTCGTCGGGCCGGTCGTCGCCCAGCCAGTCGCGGCCGTTGTCGGTGAACCACAGCTCCCGGGTCGCCGGATCCCAGTCGAAGCCCACCGTGTTGCGCACCCCGCTGGCGAAGACCTCCAGGTGCGACCCGTCCGGGCGAAGGCGCGTGATGCCGGCAAAGCGGGGGTCCTCCTCGAGGCAGGAGTTGCACGGCGCGCCGACCGGCACGTAGAGCAGGCCGTCGGGACCGAAGGCGATGAATTTCCAGCCGTGGTGCGTCCGCCCGGGGAAGGCGGCGCTCACGACGACCGGCGCCGGAGGGTCCGCGAGCCGCCCCTCGATGCCGTCGAAGCGCAGGATGCGGCCGACCTCCGCGACGTACAGCGAGCCGGCGCGAAACGCCACGCCGTTCGGCATCGTGAGTCCCGAGGCGATGGTGAGCACGCGTGCGGCGCGCAGGCCGCCTGGCTCCGGGACGACCGCGTAGACGTTCCCCTCCTCGCGCGTGCCGACGAACACCGTCCCCTGGTCGCCGACGGCAAGGGAGCGCGCGCCCGCCACGCCCCCGGCGAAGAGGCTCAGCGAGAACCCTTCCGGCAGGCGGAGCGTGTCGAGCGGCAGGCCCCCCTGACAGCCCCGCGGCGGCAGGAAGACGCCGCAGCCCGCGGCGGCGAGGCAGAGGAGTGCCCCGGCTGCAAGGCGGCTCATGGTGCAGCCCCTGCCGTGGGCCCGCCGGCGGGGACAGCCGCGACCCGCTCCGCGATGCCCCGCAGCAGCCGGTCGACGGCCGCGCTGTCGCCGAGGCCGAGCTTCACGAGATAGGAGGCGATGCTCAGGTCGGCCCGGGCGGCGAAGAGCGCGACCTCGGCGTCGAAGCCGGGGGCCGGCTCTCCGGCCGCGGCGCGGTAGTCCGCGAGAAAGCGCTCCGGCGGGGCGATCTCCAGCACGCGCGGCTCCTCGCCGAACTGGTGGCGGTAGTGCGCGAGGAACCAACCGACGTCGAAGGCCCGCGGCGCGATCATGGCGTCCTCCAGGTCCACGGCCGCGGCGAAGGCCGTCCGCGGTTCCTCGGGGTCGTCCTGGCCGATGATGACGTTCTTCGGGTGATAGTCGCCGTGGCACTGCACGAGGCCGCCCGGCTCCGCCTCGACGATCCGCCGCTCGGCGGCGAGCAGCGCCGCGGCGAGCGAGCGCACGAGCGGCGCGCTCGGCAGCCACGCCCCGGCGAAGCGCTCCGCGTACCCCTCGAGGCGCCGGCGCTCGCGCTCGAGGAACGGCGCGGGAGACGCCGGCGCCACGCTCAGGCCGTGCAGGTGCGCAAGCCAGCCGGCGGCCAGCTCGAGACACCGGCGCGCCTGCTCCGGCCCCGCGACGCGCAGGCGATCGAAGAGCGAGCGTCCGCGCAGCCCCTCCTCGATGATCGTCAGCCGCTGCGCGTCGGCTTCGAGCAGCGCGGGCAGCCGGTAGCGTCCCCCCGCGAAGCCGCGTGCGGCGATCTCGTCGCCCAGCGTCGCGGTCCGCAGCGCGGCGGCCCAGTCGCGCAGGTTGAGCGCCCGGCGCAGGATGATCCGCGGGCGCAGCCCGTCCTCGCCCTTGGTCCCGATGACCACCTCGGTCACGACCGAGTTGGCGCCGGCGCGCGTGATCTCCTTGAAGAACGGGCGGCACCGGCCCAGCCGCACCTCCCGCGCCAGCTCCTCGATCCCCGCCACGGGGTGGTCGAACTGCGTGGGGTAGGTCCCCGCCGGGACCTGGCCGTGCGCGTCCGTCCCGGCCATCGCCGTGAACCGGAAGCGGTGCCAGTCGTCCAGGCCGCGGCTGTTGGCCTTGGCGGAGTGGTTCCCGCTGAAGATCTCGACCGCGTCCAGCGGCGGCGCGGCCAGCTCGCTCTCGTGGTACTCGAGGCGGTGGCGGTAGGGGTGCGCGCGCACCAGCGCGGCCTGGGGGTGACGCGCCCGGATGTCGGCGGCCCGCGTCCCTTCGGGCAGCGAGGGCACCGCGCCGTAGACCACGACGTGGCCGAGGTCGGCGGTGGAGACCTCCTGGCCCGAGAGCAGGACGAAGTGCTCCGGGACGCCGGCGTCCCGCCGCAGCGCGGCCAGCTCCTCCTCGTCCCAGCGGTGGTGATGATCGGTGAGCACCGCCCCCTGGAGGTTGCGCGCCAGGCACTGGCGCAGCAGCTGCGCGGCCGGGAGGCGGCTGCACGGCGAGCGCTCGGCCGTGTGGCAGTGGGTTTCGAGCAGCACGCTAGCGCCCCCCGCGCGCCCGGTGGCAGCGCGCCGCGCCGGCGCGTATCTTATCGGGTGGACGACCAACCCCCCGGAGAGCGCCATGAAGGAAGCATCGTTCTACGCCAAGGCCGACGATTGGAAGGTGCGCTGCTCGCTCTGCGCGCACCACTGCCTGATCAAGCCCGGCGACGTCGGGATCTGCGGCGTGCGGCGCAACGAGGGCGGCACGCTGTACTCGCTCGTCTACGGCCGGGCGATCGCGCAGCACGTGGACCCGATCGAGAAGAAGCCGCTCTTCCACTTCCTCCCCGGCACGACGAGTTTCTCCGTCGCGACCGCCGGCTGCAACTTCCGCTGCCGCCACTGCCAGAACGCCGACATCTCGCAGCTGCCGCGCGACCGCGGCGCGATCCTCGGCGACGAGCTGCCGCCGGATGAAATCGTGCGCCAGGCGCGCGCCGCCGGCTGCGCCAGCATCTCCTACACCTACACCGAGCCGACGATCTTCTTCGAGTACGCCTACGACACGGCGGTGCTCGCGAGCGCGGCCGGCCTGAAGAACGTCTTCGTCAGCAACGGCTACATCACCGCGGAGCCGCTGCGCGCGATCGCCCCGCACCTGCACGCGGCGAACATCGACCTGAAGTCCTCGCGCGACGCCTTCTACACGTCGATCTGCGGCGCGCGGCTCCAGCCGGTGCTGGATGCGCTGCGGCTCTACCGCGAGCTGGGCATCTGGCTCGAGGTCACGACGCTCGTGATCCCCGGCGAGAACGACAGCGACGAGGACCTGGCGGGGTGCGCCGGCTTCATCGCGAAGGAGCTGGGTACGGATGTGCCGTGGCATGTCTCCGCCTTTCACCCGACCTACCGCCTGACCGAACGGCCGCGGACCCCCGCGGCCGCGCTGCGGCGCGCCGTCGACATCGGCCGGGCCGCCGGGCTGCGGCACGTCTACGAGGGGAACCTGCCCGGCGAGGGCGAGACGACGGCCTGCCCGGGCTGCGCGCGCCCGGTGATCGAGCGGCTCGGCTTTCGCGTCACCGCAAACCGCCTGCGCGACGGCCGCTGCCCGCACTGCGGGGGCGCGGTCGCCGGCGTCTGGTCCTGACGGGCTGCCGCGCCCCCGGCGGCCGCTAGACCAGCTTCGCCGTGAAGGTGATCTGCGGCCCCGCGAGCGCCTTGGAGACCGGGCAGTTCTTCTTGGCGTTCTCCGCGTGCTGCTGGAGCCCCCGCTCGTCGAGTCCCGGGACCGCGGCCTCCGTCGCCAGCTCGATCCGCGTGATCGTGGGCCCCGCCTCCAGGTGCACGGAGGCGGTCGTGCGGATGCTCGTCGGCGTGAACCCGGCGTCGGTCAGCAGCGCCGCCAGGAACATCGAGAAGCAGCCGGCCTGCGCGGCGCCGATGAGCTCCTCGGGGTTGGTCCCCTTCCCGGACTCGAAGCGCGACGCGAACGTGAACGGCCCTTCATAGGCGCCGCTGCCCAGCTTCATCGTCCCGGCGCCTCCCTTGAGCGTGCCCTTCCACTCCGCGGATGAGGTACGGATCGGCATGGCGCTTCCTCCTTGCGTGCTCCTGCGACGAAGGCGGCCGGACAGCCGGCCTGCCCGCAGACGATGTGCGGCTCACGTCCTCTCAAGCGGGAAGTTATGGCGCGCGGTCCTATATTGCAACCGTGGCCTGCCGGTGACGGCAGCCGATGAACCGGGCGGGGTGCCGGCGGCATCCGAAGGGACATGGCAGCGCGGGGACGGCGACGATGACCAGGGACCTCGAGAAGGTCGGCGGGCAGGCGGCCGAGCGCCTCGTCCTGGAGGAGCCTTTCTACCTCCCGCAAGCCGACGAGCTGGACATCGCGCGCGCCGCCTACCGGAACGGCCTGCCGCTGCTGCTCAAGGGCCCGACCGGCTGCGGCAAGACGCGCTTCGTGCTGCGCCTGGCCTGGGAGCTGGGGCGCCCGCTGATCACCGTGTCCTGCCACGACGACCTCTCCACCGGCGACCTCGTCGGCCGCTACCTGATCCGCGGCGGCGACGCGGTCTGGGTCGACGGGCCGCTGACGACCGCGGTGCGCACGGGCGCGATCTGCTACCTCGACGAGATCGTCGAGGCCCGCAAGGACACGACCGTGGTGATCCACCCGCTCGCCGACGAGCGGCGCGAGCTGCCGATCGACAAGCGCGGCGAGCTGCTGCGCGCGCCGCCCGAGTTCATGCTCGCGGTCTCCTACAACCCGGGCTACCAGAGCGTCCTCAAGGACCTCAAGCCGAGCACCCGCCAGCGCTTCGTCGCCCTCGAGTTCGGCTTCCCGCCCGCGGCGCTGGAAGAGCGCATCCTCGCGCACGAGGCCGGCATCGACGCCGCCACCGCGCGGCTGCTCGTGCGCCTCGGCGCGATGACACGCGGCCTGCGCGACTCGGGGCTCACCGAGGGGGCGAGCACGCGCCTGCTCATCCACGCCGGCAAGCTGATCGCCGCCGGGATCGCGCCGCGCACGGCCTGCCGCGTCGCGGTCACCGAGACGCTCACCGACGACCGCGAGCTGCAGCAGGCGGTGGACGAGCTGGTCGCCTCGCTGTTCTAGCCCATGGACGCGGCGGCGATTCGCGCGCGCCTCGCGGAGGCCGTGCGGCCCTACCCGGTCCCGGAGTGGGAACTGGAGGGGCTCGCCGAGGGGCTCGAGGGCGTGCCCGAGCCGGCGCAGCGGCGGATCCTCGACCTGGTCCCCTCCATCTGGCCGGTCAGCCACGCCCTCGCCTTCTCCTTCCTGCGCAACGCGGCCCGCGGGATCGGCGTCTTCGGCGACACGCGCCTCCAGGTCTGGGTCGGCGCGGTGCTGGACGCCTACGAGGCCGGCGGGCTCGAGGAGGCGCAGCCGCTGCTCGCCGACGGCGGGCGGCGCCTGCTGGAGGAGCTGCGCGGCGAGCGGGGCGTGCGCCTGCGCGATGCGGCGGGCCTGCTGCACTCCTACGCGAGCGGGCTCGCCGGGCGGCCCCTGGAGGTCGCCGAGGGGCGCGAGGCGGCGACCGACACCGAGACGGTCTGGCTGCCGCGGCGCATGGCGGCGTTCGAGGACGCGCCGCGCAATCTCCTGCTCTACAAGCTGGCGGTGGCCGTGCAGTGCGGGCACATCGCGCTCGGGACCTACCGGGCCGCCCTGCCGGCCGGGCACCCGCTCCTCGCGGAACTCGAGACGCGCTCCGAAGAGCGTCCGGCCGACAGCCCGGCCTGGCTCGAACGCTTCTTCGCGCTCCACGCCGACCCGGCGCTGGCCGCGCGCCTCTACCAGGCCGCGGCCACCGCGCGCGCGGCGGCCGCGGC
>DATDCY010000282.1 GCA_036524115.1 bacterium
ATCCGCGCGCGGGCGCGCCGGCCCGCCCCTCCCGCTGCAGCGCGCCGACGGCCAGCAGCAGCCCGGCGGCGAAGAGCAGCATCAGCACGGCGACCGCGGTCGCCCCCGCGTAGTCGTACTGCTCGAGCCGCGCCAGGATCAGGAACGGCACCGTCTCGGTGCGCAGCGGCAGGTTTCCCGAGATGAAGACGACGGTCCCGTACTCGCCGAGGGCCCGCGCGAACGCGAGCACCGCGCCGCTGAGCACGGCCGGCGCCGCCTGCGGCAGGATGACGCGGCGGAAGGTCTGGAGTCGGCCCGCGCCGAGCGAGGCCGCGGCCTCCTCCAGCGCCGGGTCGAGGTCCTGGAGCACCGGCTGGACCATGCGCACGACGAAGGGGAAGCCGATGAAGATCAGGGCGACGACCACGCCCAGCGGCGTGAACGCGACCTTGACCCCTGCCGCGGCCGCGAGCCGCCCGAGCCAGCCGTTGTCCGACCAGAGGGCGGTCAGCGCGATCCCCCCGACCGCGGTCGGCAGGGCGAACGGCAGGTCGACGAGCGCGTCGACGGCCTGGCGGCCCGGGAAGCTGTAGCGCACGAGCACCCAGGCGACGAGAAAGCCGAAGACCGCGGTGAAGGCCGCCGCGGCAAGCGAGGCGCCGATGCTCAGCCGGAAGGCCGAGAGCACGCGCGCCGACACCAGCGCCTTCTGGAGCCCCTGGATGCTGAAGGAGGCGGTCCCCGTGAAGAGCGTCGCGAGCGGCACGACGACCACGAGGCCGAGGTACAGCAGCGTGAAGCCGAGCGTGAGACCGAAGCCCGGCAGCACGCCGGCGCGTCTCACCGCGCGGCCCCCGTGAGCTGATCGAAGACGCCGCCCTCGGCGAAGTGCCGCGCGTGCGCCTTCTCCCAGCCGCCGAAGACCGCGTCGACCGTGAACATCCGTACCTGCGGGAGTGCGGGCGCGCCCGCCGGCGCGGTCCGCGGCCGGAAGTGGTGCTTCGCGGCGATCCGCTGGCCCTCCTCGCTGCCGAGGTACGTGAGGTAGCCTTCCGCGACCGCGCGCGTCCCGCGCTTGTCGACGACCTTGTCCACGACGGCGACGCTCGGCTCGGCGAGGATGCTCACCGACGGGACGACGATCTCGAACTTTCCCTTGCCGACCTCCTCGACGGCGAGGTAGGCCTCGTTCTCCCACGCGACGAGCACGTCCCCGATGCCGCGCTGCAGGAACGTCGTCGTCGAGCCGCGGGCGCCGGTGTCGAAGACCGGCACGTTCTTCAGGATCTTCCCGACGAACTCGCGGGCCCTCGCGTCGTCGCCCCCGCTCTTCCCGAGGGCGTACCCCCACGCCGCGAGATAGTTCCAGCGGGCGCCGCCGGAGGTCTTCGGGTTGGGGGTGATCACGGCGACGCCGTCGCGCGCCAGGTCATCCCAGTCGCGGATCTTCTTCGGGTTGCCGGCGCGCACGACGAAGACCACCGTGGAGGTGTAGGGCGCGCTGTTGTTCGGCAGCCGCTGCTGCCACCCGGGCTTGACGAGGCCGCCGTTCTTCACGAGCGCGTCGATGTCGTAGGCGAGCGCGAGAGTCACGACGTCGGCCTCGAGGCCGTCGATCACCGCCCGCGCCTGCTTGCCCGAGCCGCCGTGCGACTGGCGCACGGTCACGTCCCGCCCGGCGGTCGCCTTCCAGTGCTTCGCGAATGCGGCGTTGAACTCCTGGTACAGCTCGCGCGTCGGGTCGTAGGAGACATTGAGGATCGTCTGCGCCGCCGCGGGTGCCGCCGCGAGCAGCAGGGCGGCGGCCAGTGCCGCGCCGCGGCGCGCCGCCGCGCGTGGGGGATGCGCCTGTGCCATGGTGCCATGCCCTCCCTGTGTCCGGGTGCCGCCGTGGGGCGGCCGCGTGGATAACAGTCTATCGACAACATAGACTGATGTCAACGGAAAGACGGGTCAGCGGTGGTGGCGAACGGGCTTTCTCGTCGCGTGCCCGGCGGCATCTCGCAGCGCGTCCGCGAGCGTCGTCGCGTCGAGGACCTCGCTGATCGCGTCGCGCACGCGCTTCATCACCCCGTGGACCTCGCAGGTCTCCTCGCTCGCGCACTCCTCGCAGGGGCGGTACGCCGTGACGCTGACGCAGGCGACGGGGGCGAGCGGGCCGTCCATGATCCGCACGATCTCGCCGAAGCTGACCTCGCCCGCCGGGCGCGCCAGCGCGTAGCCGCCGCCGCGCCCCTTGCGGCTGACGAGGATGCCGCGGTTCTTCATCGTGAGCAGGATGCTCTCGAGAAACTTCTTGGGGATGCGCTCGGTCTCGGCGATGTCGGCGATGAGCACCGCCTCGCCCTCGCCGCGCCGCGCGAGGTGCAGCGCCGCCTTGAGCGCGTACTTGGCCTTCTTCGTCAGCATCGCCCCGCGCTCCCTCTTTAGCGCCGGCCGCGGCGCGTCCCCAGCAGCTCGAGCACCCGTCGCGCCGCGTCCGGTATGCGGCTGCCCGGGCCGAAGACCGCGCCGACGCCCGCCGCCGCCAGCGCGGCGTAGTCCTGCGGCGGCACGACGCCGCCGACGACCACGAGCGTCTCGCCCGCCCCCGCCGCGCGCAGCCCCTCGACCACCAGCGGCACGAGCGTCAGGTGCCCGCCGGCGAGGCTCGAGACGCCGACGACGTGCACGTCGTTCTCGATCGCCTGCCGCACGACCTCCTCGGGCGTCGCGAAGAGCGGCCCGAGGTCGACGTCGAAGCCGGCGTCCGCGAACGCGCTCGCCACGACCTTCGAGCCGCGGTCGTGCCCGTCCTGGCCGATCTTGGCCACCAGCAGGCGCGGGCGGCGCCCCTCCGCCTCGGCGAAGGCCGCGACGGCGGCGCGCAGCTCGGCGAACTCGCCCGCGTCGCCCCAGCCCGCGCCGTAGATGCCGGCCGCGACCGAGACGTCCGCCTTGTGGCGCCCGTAGACCCACTCCAGGGCGTCGGAGATCTCGCCGACGGTGGCGCGGGCGCGCGCGGC
>DATDCY010000283.1 GCA_036524115.1 bacterium
CTTCGGGCTCGACGCCGCCGGGATCGACCTCTCCGCGCGCGCCGCCGACCTGGCGTCGCGCCGCTACCCCGGCGTCCTCTGGCTGGTCGCCAACGCCGACCGCGAACTGCCGCTCGCCGACGCCTCCGTGCACCTCGCGCTCTCGGTCACCGCGCGCCGCAACCCGCGGGAGTGCGCGCGCGTGCTCATCCCCGGCGGCCGCCTGATCGTCGCCCTCCCGGCCGCGGACGACCAGGCGGAGCTGCGCGCGGCCGCCCTCGGCACGGCGAGCGCCGAGGACCGCGTGGAACGTGTCATCGACGAGCATGCCGGGCTGTTCGTGCCGCGCGGCCGGCGGACGGCGCGCGAGCGCCGCCTCTTCACGCCCGCGCAACTCGCCGACCTGCTCCTGGCGACGTACCGCGGCGGCCGGCGCGGCCGGCGCGAGCGCGCGACCGCGCTCGAGCACCTCGCGGTCACCCTGAGCCACGAGATCGTCGTATTCGAGCCGGCCGTTCCCTGACCCGCCCGCCGTCCGTCGCCCGCCGCCCCTCGCGCTTGACAGGCCGCGACGCCCGGCGCTATATTCCCCGACAGGTGTTTCAAACAACTGTATGAATTCCATCGAGCGCGGCAACGGGACGCCGGAGCGGCTGCTGGACGCCGCCGAGGAGATCTTCGCCCGCGAGGGCTTCCGGGCCACAACCCTGCGCGCGGTCACGGCCCGCGCCGGCGTCAACCTCGCGGCCGCGAACTACCACTTCGGCTCCAAGCGGGAGCTGCTCCAGGCGGTCTTCGAGCGCCGGATGCTGCCGCGGAACCGGGCGCGCGTCGCGCGGCTCCGGCAGCTGCGGGAGGCGGCCCGCGGGGCGGGGCGGCGCCCGGAGGTGCGCGACATCATCCTGACGATGATGGAATCCGTGATCGGGCGCGAGCGCTCCGAGGGGCGGGAGCGCTTCGGCGCCTTCATCGCCCGCTCGTTCCTCGACCCCGACCCGACGGTCCGCACGGCCTTCTCGGCGTTCATGCGGCCGGCGTTCCGCGCGACCCTCGACGCCCTCGCCGAAGCGCTCCCCGGCCTGCCGCGCCGGACGCTCTTCTGGCGCCTGCAGTTCGCCATCGGCGCGATCGCCCGCGTCAACCTGCTCTCCCACACCGACGGCAAGGCCATGCTCGATGCGCCATCGCCCGAGCCGGGGGCTCTCGTCGACGAGCTCGCCGCCTTCGCGGCGGCGGGCATGGCCGTCGCTCCCGCCACGGCGCCGCCCCGCGCAACCCGCACCCGGAGGAAGAAGTGAAGAAATGGCTCGTCCTCGCCGCCGTGCTGCTCCTCGTCGGGGGCGGCCTCTGGTGGTGGAAGAAGTCCGCCGACGCGAAGAAGGCCGCCGAGAAGCCGGTGGCCACGGCCGCGATCGAGCGCGGCCCGATCCGCCAGACGGTCGCATCGACCGGCAAGATCGTCTCCAACCTCGACGTCGAGATCAAGTGCAAGGCCAGCGGCGAGATCGTCAAGCTCCCCTTCGACGTCAGCGACCGGGTGCGCAAGGGCGACCTGCTCCTCGAGCTCGACCCCCGGGACATGGCGCAGGCGGTGCGCCAGGCCGAGGCCACCGTGCGCGCCTCCCAGGCCCGGCTGGTGAACGCCAAGGAGAGCCTGGCCATCGCCGAGCAGACGCTCAAGTCGGACCGGCAGAAGGCCGAGGCCGCGCTCAGCGGCGCCCAGGCCCGCGCCCGGGACGCCCGGGCCAAGGCGGACCGCAGCCGCGATCTCAAGGAGAAGAAGCTCGCGAGCCTCGAGGAGTACGAGACCGCCGAGACCGCGGCGACCTCGGCGAACGCGGACCTCGAGAGCGCCCAGGCGCAGCTCGAGGCGATCAAGACCCAGGAGCGCTCCATCGAGCAGGCCCGCCAGCAGATCCGCATCGCCGAGGCCCAGGTCGAGAACGACCAGGTCAACCTCGACCTCGCCCGCCAGCGCCTCGTCGACACCAAGGTCGTCTCCCCGCTCGACGGCGTGGTCACCTCGCGGTCGGTCCAGATCGGGCAGATCATCTCCTCCGGGATCAGCAACGTCGGCGGCGGGACGACGACCATGGTGGTCTCCGACCTCTCCCGGATCTTCGCCATCGCCGCCGTCGACGAGAGCGACATCGGGCAGGTCGCCCTCGACCAGCCGGCGACCGTCACGGTCGACGCCTACCCGGGCAAGCGCTTCGCCGGCAAGGTCGTGCAGATCGCCCCCCGCGGGGTCAACGTCTCGAACGTCGTGACCTTCGACGTCAAGATCGAGGTCACGGCCGCGGAGAGGACCCTGCTGCGCCCGGAGATGACCGCGAACGTCGAGGTCCTGATCGCCGAGCAGGCCGACGCCCTGCTCGCGCCGTCGGACGCGATCGTGCGCAAGGCCGGCAAGGCCACGGTCACCGTCAGGAAGGCCGACGGCACGACCGAGTCCCGCGAGGTGGCCACGGGCATCAGCGACGGGAAGCGCACGGAAATCCTTTCCGGGCTCTCGGCCGGCGAGACCGTGATCGTGGCCAACGGCGGCGACAGCAAGTGGCAGGGCCAGAGCCAGGGCCGCCGGGGCCCGCCGTTGATTCACTAGCCGTGGCCGAACCCGTCCGGATCATCGAGGCCGAGGGGCTCGTCAAGCGCTACGAGCTCGGGGGCGAGACCCTCCTCGCCCTGGACGGCGTGAGCCTGGGCGTCACCGAGGGCGAGATGGTCTCGATCACCGGCCCCTCGGGCAGCGGCAAGAGCACCCTGATGCACATCCTCGGCTGTCTCGACCGGCCCGACGCAGGCCGCTACCTGCTGGCCGGCGAGGACGTCTCGCGCATGTCGCGCGACCGCCTCGCGGACGTGCGCAACCGGCGCATCGGCTTCGTCTTCCAGACCTTCAACCTGCTGCCGCGGATGAGCGCCATCGAGAACGTGGAACTGCCGCTGATGTACGCCGGCCGCACCGGCACCTACGAGACCGCCCGCGCGGCCCTCCAGCGCGTCGGCCTCGGCGATCGCCTGCGCCACGAGCCGAACCAGCTCTCCGGCGGCCAGCGCCAGCGCGTCGCGGTCGCCCGGGCGCTGGTGACCGACCCCGCGCTGCTGCTCGCCGACGAGCCGACGGGCAACCTCGACAGCCGCACGGGACAGGAGATCCTCGCCCTGTTCAAGGCCCTCAACCGCGAAGGGCACACCATCGTCATCGTCACGCACGACCCGACGATCGCCGCCTTCTGCAACCGCCAGGTGCACCTGCGCGACGGGCGCATCGCGGAGGACGCCGGCGCCCCGCCCCCGCCGGGCGCGCCGGCGCCGAGGAGCTGAAGCCGGTGCTGTACTGGATCATCCTCCGGGTCGGGATCAAGAGCCTGCTCGCGAACAAGCTGCGCTCGATCCTGGCGATGCTCGGCATCATCATCGGCGTCGGCGCGGTGATCGCGATGCTCGCCATCGGCAGCGGGGCGCAGAAGCAGGTCCTGGACCGCTTCTCGGCGATGGGCACGAACCTGCTCATTGTCATGCCGGGGCAACGCGGCTCCCACGGCGTCATGACCGGCTCGCAGCAGAACCTGACCCTCGAGGACGCCCAGGCGATCGCCCGCGAGGTCGAGAACGTGACGCTGGTGGCCCCCGCGGTGCAGGGCAGCTACCAGGTCAAGTACGCGAACAAGAACACGCGGACCTCGATCTTCGGCACCTCGCCCACCTTCTTCAGGATCCGCGACGTGCAGATCGACCGCGGCCGGATGTTCACCGAGGGCGAGGTCGACCGCATGGCGCGGGTCGGGGTCATCGGGCCGACCACGGCCAAGAACATCTTCGGCGAGAGCGACCCGGTGGGCGAGATCATCAAGGTCAAGGGGATCAACTTCACCGTCATCGGCATCTCGAAGGCCAAGGGGGAGGGCTGGGGGAGCCCCGACGACCGGATCACCGTGCCCTACACCACCGCGATGCAGATCCTCCTCGGCGTGACCTACCTGCGCGAGATCGACGTCCAGACCACCGACGAGCAGGTGCTCGCGGGGGTGCAGCAGAAGGTCACGGACCTGCTCCGCGACCGCCACCGCATCCGGGAGGGGACGGACGACGACTTCCAGATCACGAACATGGACGAGATCCGCAAGAGCGCCTCCGAGGTCACCGACATCTTCAAGTACCTGCTCGGCGGGATCGCCGCGATCTCGCTGCTCGTCGGCGGCATCGGCATCATGAACATCATGCTCGTCACCGTGACCGAGCGCACGCGCGAGATCGGCATCCGCAAGGCGATCGGGGCGCGCGAGCGGCACGTCCTCTTCCAGTTCCTCATCGAGTCGGTGATCATCAGCAGCCTCGGCGGGCTCCTCGGCCTCGGCGTCGGGCTGCTCGCGGCC
>DATDCY010000284.1 GCA_036524115.1 bacterium
AAAGGGCAGAAATGCAAGCGTGTCCAGGGACGGCTACAACGCCTTGTTGAGCAGTATCCTTGTTCTGCACGACCACTATCCCTCGGCCTGACCGAAGGTCCGTTCCGTTCGTGTTGCACTGGAACGTCGGTAGCCTTTTCCTCGACACTGTCTATAGTGGCCCGATCCGCACGCATGCACGATTGCAGTTCATCGTTCTTGCTCAACAGTGTATTGAGCGGATGGATTACTGTTGGGGCAACAATGGAAACCGTTGTTGTTGGTTGACCGGTTTCCGTTGATGTCCCCTCGCGTGCACGATTCTTGCTCCTGGTGAAAGCATGGCAGCGGAGGGCACGCCCGTCAATCCTGATCCCGGCAATCTGCCGGCAGGTATTTGGCCCCGGTACCTGGCGATCCTGCGCAAGGCCGGCGTCGCGGCTCGGAACGCGCAGTGGTACGAGCGGTGGGTCGAACGCTTCGCCTTCTTCAAACCTAATAGTCCTTTGTCGGCACGTAGTTACGATGACGTCCGGGGATTTCTCAGGGGTCTGGGTGCCTCCGGCACCGTGCCTGGCTGGCAGCTCGAGCAGGCGGATCACGCCCTGTACCTGCTCTACCGCGACCTGTTTGCGTCCTCGTGGGTGCGGGAGTGGCGCAGCGTCGAGCCGTCCGCCGAGCCTCCCGTCTGCCCCCCGTCGGATCGAGGGCGTGCGGGCGCTTGTACCGCCAGGGACCGGACGGACCAGGCCCGGGCGAACGCCGCGGAAGATCTGGCCGCGAGGATTCACGCCGAGATCCGCACCCGTGGCTACTCCTGGAAGACGGAGGCCACGTACCGGCACTGGGCCCGGCGCCTGCTCGCCTTCTCGGGGGCCGCGTCGCCGGACCTCATCCCTTCCGGGAAGCTGAGGGAGTATCTCGCCTACCTGGCAGTCGACCGCGGGGTCGCTGCAGGGACGCAGAGCCAGGCGCTCAACGCCTTGGTCTTCCTCTTCACCCACGTGCTCAAGCGCCCCATCGGGGAGATCGGCGAGTTCCCGCGCGCCAAGCGGCCCCAGCGCATTCCGACGGTCCTGGACCGCGGCGAGGTCCGCGCGCTGCTGTCCCGCATGGTCGGCACGCCCGCCCTCGTCGCGCGCATCCTCTATGGAAGCGGGCTGCGGCTGGGCGAGGGCCTCGGTCTGCGAGTGAAGGACGTCGATCTGGCGCACCGGCAGCTGCTGATCCGCAACGGCAAGGGCGCAAAGGACCGGGTGACGGTGCTTGCGGACGGCGTCGTCGAGGAGCTGCGCGCGCAGATCGAGACGGCGCTGGAACGTCACCGCGCCGAACTGGCGCATGGCCGGGGCGACGCCTGGATCTGGCCCGCGCTCGAGCGAAAATATCCGGGGATCGCCCGCCAGTCCGGCTGGCAGTTTCTCTTCCCCGCCACCGGGCTCTGGAAGGATCCGGACAGCGGCCGCATGTTGCAGCTGCACGTCCATGAGAGCGTCGTGCAGAAGGCGGTGCACGCGGCGGCGATCGCCGCCGGCATCACGAAGCCGGTCGCATGCCACACGCTGCGCCACTCGTTCGCGACGCACCTGCTGGCGTCCGGCGCGGACATCCGCACCGTCCAGGAGCTGCTCGGGCACTCCGACGTCTCGACGACAATGATCTACACGCACGTGCTGAATCGGCCGGGGCTTGCCGTCCGCAGCCCGGCGGACGGATGAGCGTGCGAGCGGGCTACCGCAGTTCACGGAACGAGACGCGGACACCCTCCTCGACATGGTCGTTTCGCGGTCCGGTCCTGCCACCCCGGCGGATCAGCGGGGCTGAAGTTTTCCGACGGTACTCCTCGGAAAATGTGCGCGTCAAGCCAATTCTTCCCTCGCCCGCGGTGCGGGTGGCAGCCGTGCGCTCCGGCATCTCGAAGCGCCTGAGCTGCCACACCCTGCGCCACTCGTTCGCGACGCACCTCCTGGAGTCCGGCGCGGACATCCGCACGGTCCAGGAGCTGCTCGGGCACTCGGACGTGTCGACGACGATGATCTGCACGCACGTCCTCAACCGGCCCGGGCTCGCGGTGCGCAGCCCCGCCGACGGGTGAGGCGGCGCCCCTTGACAGGCTGCGGACGCGGGTCACAATGACGGATATCCCGTTCATCTTCGGCACGGAGGAGGCGATCATGGCGAGCGTGACGTTCCTCGAATCCTGGTTCCGCGTGGCCTGCTGCGCCGCGGCGCTGGCGCTGGTGGCGGTTGCCGCCGTGGCGCGCGCGGGCGAGCCACCGGAGAAGGACCTGTTGAAGGGGCCGGCCGGCGACCTCGAGGTCACGTTCGTCGGGCACGGCAGCTTGATCCTCTCGGCAGGCGGCGTGGTCGTGCACGTCGATCCCTGGGGCAAGCTCGCCGACTACGGCGCGTTGCCGAAGGCCGACGTCGTGCTCGTCACCCACGAGCACCAGGACCACCTGGATCCGAAGGCGATCGCGGCGGTGTGCAAGGCGTCGACCCGGGTCATCGCCAGCGCGGCGGCCGTCGCCCAGATCCCTGGCGCCGCGGCGATGGCGAACGGCGACCAGGCGGTCGCCGCCGGCGTGCCGATCGAGGCCGTGCCGGCCTACAACCTGAGGCACGAGCGCGAGCCCGGCGTCCCCTACCACCCGAAGGGGCGCGGCAACGGCTATGTGCTGACCATGGCCGGCCTGCGGATCTACGTCGCGGGGGACACCGAGAACGTCCCCGAGATGAAGGCGCTGGCGGGTGTCGACGTCGCCTTCCTGCCGATGAACGTCCCCTACACGATGACGCCGGAGATGGCGGCGGACGCCGCGCTCATGGTCCGCCCGAAGATCCTCTACCCGTATCACTTCGGCGAGACGGACACCTCCCGGCTCGCGGCGCTGTTGAAGGACCACCCGGAGATCGAGGTGCGGATCAGGCGGATGCCTTGAAATTGACCCGCCGGGCGTCGAGAACGGGCCAGATGCAAGGCGGACGACGATCCGGCGACTGAGGCGGGCTAGCTGCCCGCCGCAGGGAGGCGGGAGGAGTCCAACGCCGCAGATGGCCCGTTATCGGCGCCCGGCGCCGGCGACGACGAAGTTGAGCATCCTGCCGGTGCGTCCGTCGCGCCGGTAGCTGAAGAAGAGGTCGGCGCGGCAGCTCGTGCACAGCGGCACTGCCGTCACGGCGCGGGCGGGCACGCCGGCGTCGCGCAGCTGGCGCAGGTTCGCCGCCTGCAGGTCGAGCCACCAGCCGCCGCCCCGCACGAAGATGCGGCGGGCGTGCGCCGCGCCCCAGCGTCCGGCAAAGGCCTCGCGCACTTCCTCGCCGACGCGGTAGCAGCAGGGCCCGATGGCGGGACCGAGCGCCGCGATCACGTCCGCCGGCGCCGCCCCGGCAAGCGCGCACAACTCCCGCACGGCCGCCGGCGTCACGCCCTCGAGCGTCCCGCGCCAGCCGGCGTGGGCGATCGCAACGGCGCGCGAACCCGGGACGGCGAGGACGACGGGCAGGCAGTCGGCCGTGAGCACTCCGAGGGAGATGCCGGCGCCGTCCGTCGTCATCGCGTCCGCCTCGGGGCGGCCGCGCCGGTGGTGGCAGGAGGCGCGCCCCGTCGTGACGCGCTCGACGCGCGCACCGTGCACCTGCGAGATCAGGCCCCAGCCGCGGGGCGGGAAGCCGGCCGCCGCTTCGAGACGCCGCCAGTTCTCGCGCACGCGCTCCGGCGGGTCCCCCTCCCTCGAGGAGAAGTCGAGGCTCGCGAAGCGCCCGCGGCTCGCGCCGCCGCCGCGCAACGTGAAGCCGTGATGCACGCCCGCGCGCAGGAGTGGCTCCGCCGCCAGCCAGCGCAGCCGTCCGCGGCCGCGCTCGACGATGGTTGCGGTCGCGCTCAAGCGCCCGTCTCCGGGTCCTCGCCCCCGGCCGTGCCGCCGCGCGCATCCGGACCGCCGTGCCCGCCGCGCGCGAGCGCCCGCTCGTACTGCGCGCGCAGGGCGCCCTTGCTCAGCCCGACGTCGATGAAGTCCCACGGCAGCAGCTCGTCGCGCCCCTTCTCGCGCCCGACGAAGAACTCCGGGTCTACGGCCGCCGCGCGCAGCGCCCGCGGCCAGTCGTCCCCGGCGACCGCCGCTTCGAGGATGTCGGCGACGCGCCGGTCCCCGAGCGAGAGCAGCGCCTGGACGTGCGACCACTTCGGCATGTCGTGGGTCACCGTGACGTTCGGGATCTTCCGCAGCTCGCGCGCCACGGCGGACTGCGCCTCCTTGAGGGCGCGCACACCGGCGAAGGGGTGCCACTGGAACGGCGTCCACGCCTTCGGGACGAAGCTGCCGAGCGCGACGGCGACGCGCGGCAGCTCCGTCCTCTCGCGGCGCGCCGCCAGCACCCGCTCGCGTACGGCCGCGACGAGGCCGGCGATGGCGGCGCGGTCGGCCGCCGTCTCGGTCGGCAGCCCGAGCATGAAGTAGAGCTTGATCTGCCGTAGGCCCGCCGCGGCCGCCCGTCCGGCCGCCTCCAGGATCTGCGCGTCGCTGATGCACTTGCCGACGATGCGACGCAGACGCTCGCTCCCGGTCTCCGGCGCGAAGGTGGCGGTGCGCGTGCCGCCGGCCGCCAGCACCTCGAGCAGCTCGGGATCGACGCGGTCCAGGCGCAGCGAGGAGAGCGAGATGCCGCGGCCGGCCGCGACCACCTCGCGCCCGAGCGCGACGAGGTCGGGGTGGTCGGCGACCGCCGCCCCGAGCAGGCCGACGCGCGGCTGCAGCCCGGCGGTCTGCGCGATCGTCGCGCGGAGGGCCGCCAGCGAGCGGTGGCGCAGCGGGCGCACGACGTGCCCGGCGGCGCAGAAGCGGCAGCCGCGGCCGCACCCGCGCGAGACCTCGACGAGGCAGAGGTCGGCGAACTCGCTCCCCGGCGCGACGGTGCGGCCGATCGTCTCCCAGGCGTCCAGGTCGCGGACGGCGGCGCGCACGATCCGCGCGGGTGCGCCGGGGGCGGGCTCGAATGCGGCGAGCGTCCCGTCGGCGCCGTAGCGCGGCGTGTAGCGCGACGGCAGGTAGATGCCGGGCGTGGCCGCGAGCCGCTCCAGCGCCGCGTCGCGCCCGGGCCGGCCGCGAACGGCATCCACGAGCGGCGCGAGCAGTTCCTCCCCTTCCCCGACTGCCACGGCGTCGACGAAGGGCGCGATCGGCTCGGGGTTGAGCGTCGGCGCGAAGCCGCCCGCGACGACGAGCGGCGAGCCGGGCAGGCGGTCCGCAGCGCGCAGGGACAGGCCCGAGAGGCGCAGCACGCGCAGGAGGTTCTCGTAGTCGTTCTCCGCCGAGACCGAGAAGGCGAGCAGGTCGGACTCGCCGGGGGCGAAGCTTGCGTCCATGACCTGGAGGCGCGCGCCGTCGTCCTCGAGGAAGACGCGCTCGGCGAGGACGCCGGGCAGCGACGCGAAACCGTGCAGGACCGTCTGGAAGCCGAGCGAGGACATGCCGGCCCGGTACCCGCCGGGGTACGCGAGCGCGACGCGCACCTCGCCGCCGTGCCGCGGCGGGCGCCATCCGCGCTCGCGCGGCTGCGACGGACTCGAAGGACTGCGGCGCCTCACGCGGTCATTGTGCCGCAGTCAGCGGACGGTGGAAAGGACGCCGGGGAGGGCGGGGCCGTGATGGGCGGCGCCAGCCGCCCTCTTGTCGCTGACTCTGCGACTGAACGGTGCCTTGCGCCGCAATCGGGCACTACGAGATGCAACCTCGGAATGGCAGGGCGATTCGAGTGCTCGGAACGCGAGGCTTGTTTCTGCGTCGAAGGGTATTCCGGACAATGATTATGCCCGGAACGAATGCATCGGCTGCCCGGGTCGAGAGGGAGCGGATATTTTCGTCTTGGCAAGGCAGCGGGGATGGGCGCGCGGAGGTGGCCTGGTGGCCACCGCACAAGCAGCCCTACCCGCAACGCCGCCAGGGCGGAAATAGCCCTCCCTATCGGCCCGGGCTAATCGGCCTGCCTTCTGAGGAAGGTGGGGATGTCCAGGTCGGCGCTGTCGAGGTCCGACTCGAGCACCGTGAAGTCCATGCCCACCGCCTTCTTGAGGCCCCGGTTCCTCTCCACCGTCGGGATGTCGTAGTTGACCGGCGCCTGCGCCTGCTGGCGGCCGACGCGCACCGGCGGCCGCGCCGCCCCGGCGGCGACCCGCTCCTCGAAGCCCGTGGCGATCACCGTGATGACGATGTCCTCCTGCTGGTCCTGCCGGATGACGGTGCCCCAGATGATCTGCGCGTCCTCGGAGACCGCCTTCTGCACGATGTTCGCCGCCTCGTTCGCCTCCTGCAGCGACAGGTCGGGCCCGCAGGTGACGTTGATCAGCACGCCGTGCGCGCCGTCGATCGAGCCGTCCTCGAGCAGCGGCGAGGAGATGGCGCGGTTGGCCGCCTCGGTGGCGCGGTTGTCGCCGCGCGCCACGCCAACGCCCATCACGGCGCGGCCCATGCGCGACATCACGGTGCGCACGTCGGCGAAGTCGACGTTGACGAGCCCGGGCACGGTCACGAGGTCGGCGATGCCGGCCACCGCCTGCCGCAGGATGTCGTCGGCCATGCGGAAGGACTCCAGCAGCGTCGTCTTGCGGTCGACGACGCCGAGCAGCCGCTGGTTCGGGATCGTGATCAGGGTGTCGACGTTGTCGCGCAGCTCGCGCAGCCCCTCCTCGGCCTGGCGCATGCGCCGCTGCCCCTCGAAGGGAAACGGCTTGGTCACGACGCCGACGGTGAGGATGCCCATCTCCTTGGCGATGTTCGCGATCACCGGCGCCGCGCCGGTCCCGGTGCCACCGCCGAGGCCCGCCGTGATGAAGAGCAGGTCCGTGCCGTGGATCGCCTCGGCGATGCGCGTGGAGTCCTCGTTGGCCGCCTTGCGCCCGACCTCCGGGTTGGCCCCCGCGCCGAGCCCCTTCGTCAGCTTGGCGCCGATCTGCAGCTTGCTGCCGGCCAGCGAGGTCGAGAGCGACTGCAGGTCGGTGTTGGCCGCGATGAACTTCACGCCCTCGACGCCGGCGGCGACCATCGAGTTCACGGCGTTGCCGCCGCCCCCCCCGATGCCGATCACCCGGATGTCGGCCCCCAGCATCATCTCCTCGTCGATCTCGAAGTTCATCCGCCCCGTGTCCCTGCCGGTGTCCGCGTACTCGATCAGCATCGTCTTCCTCCCGTCTCCCGCACAGCCGTCCGCCATCGACGTTCGCTCACTCGAAGAAACCGCCGAACCAATCCCGCACCTTGTGCAGCGTGGTGCCCCAGGCGCCGCGCCGGCCGCCCGGGCCGAACCGCTCCCCGTCGCGGTGGTGCATCCCGTAGAGCACGAGACCGACGCCCGTGGTGTAGACCGGGCTGTCGATCGCCGTGATCATCCCGCCGACGCTGTGCGGCGTGCCGCGCCGCACCGGCAGGTCGAAGACCTGTTCCGCCAGCTCCGGCAGCCCCTCGAGGATCACCGAGCCGCCGGTGACGACGATCCCGGAGGGGATCATCTCGAGGAAGCCGGACTTCTCCATCTCGCGCTTGGCCAGCTCGAGGATCTCCTCGACGCGCGGCTGCACGATCTCGGCGAGCACCATCCGCGAGAGGGTGCGCTTCTCGCGCCCGCCCACCGAGGGCACCTCGATGCTCTCCTCGGGGCGCACGAGCGAAGCCAGCGCGCAGCCGTACTTGCGCTTGATCTTCTCGGCCTCGGCCGGCGGCGTGCGTAAGCCCACCGAGATGTCGTTGGTGACGTGGTTGCCCCCGAGCGCGATCACCGAGGTGTGCCAGATGCTGCCCTGGTTGAAGATCGCGATGTCGGTGGTGCCGCCGCCGATGTCCAAGAGCGCGACGCCGAGGTTCTTCTCCTCCTCGGTGAGCGCGGCGTAGGAGGAGGCGAGCTGCTGGAGCACGATGTCGCGCACCTCGAGGCCGGCGCGGTTGCAGCTCTTGATGATGTTCTGCACGGAGGTCACGGCGCCGGTGACGATGTGCACCTCGGCCTCCAGGCGCACGCCGGACATCCCGAGCGGCTTGCCGATGCCGTCCTGCTCGTCGATGACGAACTGCTGCGGCAGCACGTGGATCACCTGGCGGTCCATCGGGATCGCCACGGCCTTCGCGGCCTCGATGACCCGCTCGATGTCGCCCTGCGAGACCTCCTTGTCGCGGATCGCGATGACGCCGCGCGAGTTGAAGCCCTTGACGTGGCTGCCGGCGACGCCGGCGTAGACGCCCTCGATCTCGATGCCGGCCGCGAGCTCCGCCTCCTCGACGGCCTTCTTGACCGCCTCCACCGTGGAGTCGATGTTCACGACGACGCCCTTGCGCATCCCGTGCGAGGGGCTCGAGCCGACGGCGACGATGTCGAGGCCCTTGTCGGTGATCTCGCCGACGACCGCGAGGATCTTGGTCGTGCCGATGTCGAGGCCGACCACGAGGTTGTCGTTCCTAGGCATGTCCCCCCCCCGCGGCGGCGCGCCCGCGCTCCGCGCCCGTCCTCGTCCCCTTGCCCGCCTCCGCGCCCGCGCCCGCGCCGGGC
>DATDCY010000285.1 GCA_036524115.1 bacterium
GGGTACTGGTGCGCGGTGGAAATCTGCACGTCGATCTCGGCCTTCGTGAGCACGGACAGCGCGGTCGGCTCCAGCACCTCCGGGATGCAGGGTGCTTCGGGCGCTGCCACTGCGGTTCCTTCCGTCATGACTTCTTCCTCCTGGAGTTGGAAAACAGAAACCGTCTCTCTCCCGGCTTCGTGAACGTCGCCGCCTTGACAAGCGCGTCGTATTCGTCCGTCCCCGGGAGCACCCCAAGGCGCTCTCCGAGCACGAGTGAAACCTCCTGCCAATCCACCTCCGTCTTGTCCTTCGACTTCTTCCACGTGCAGACGCCCGCGATGCCCTCGGCGTCCCCGACCATGTTCATGAGCTGATTCTTGATGGTGTTGATGTCACTCTCGGCGCAGTCGAGCGCGGGCTTGAAGCGCCGGTAGTCCGCGAGCAGTTGCAGGGCTTCCGGTGTCGGCTCCAGCATCGGCCGCCTGACCTCGGGGTAGTTCTGCCGCAGCCATGCCCGCGTTGACTCAGAGCCGTCCGCCGCTGGCGGCACGCGGTTGATGATGTGGTCGCGCCAGAAGCGCTCCGCGATCTCCCGCAGCGCCGCGATCAGCTCATGGTTGACGCGCATCGGGTAGACGGCCAGCGGCTCATCCCCGATCAGTGCGGCTAGATCCCACAGATCGCGCCCGCTGCACATCATGTTCCACTGGCACTGGACGAGGTAGTATTCCGGCACGTCATCCGTGCCCGGCTCGCCCCAGTTGCCCGCCGAGCGGAAGAGCGGGGCCTTCGCCTCCACGCCCTTCTCGCCACCGACCACCAGCCCGTCAGGGGTGCAGGCGAAGAGGGGGTTGCCGGGATGCACGATCATGTCCGTCGGGTCGCGCTGCTCCAGTTCGACGCCCTGCTCCTCCTGGTACAGCCCGAGCACGACCGGCTCCAGGGCCCGGCCCCGGCGCATCGGCCAGTTGTCGGGAGTCTCGTGCAGCCCGAGCTTTTCGAGGTACACGGCAAGCGGGCCGCGGTAGGGGGACAGCCCGGCAATCGCCGCGATGTCGGAGCCGCCGATGTGCTGCCGGCGACGTGCCAACCATGCGGCCCGGTCGGTCATGCCCCTACCCCTCCACCGGCGCCGCCGGCTGCTTCTTGCTGCGCCCCGTGCGCGCGGGCTTCTCGTCCTTCGCCCGCCGCCGCCGCGGCAGCGTGCCCGCGATCTCCGCGAGCTGCGCGTCGATCTCCGCAACCCGCTTCTTGGCTTCGTCCCGCTCGGTCTTGAGGTCTGCGATTGCCTTCATGATCGTCATGCCTTCCATGACCTACTCCCTCCCGTTGTCCTGCGTTGACTTGTCGTCCTTCGCTTCTTTCGCCGCCCGCTTCCCGTACCGTTCTCGCAGCCACGAGAAGTCGGGCACCACCGCCTCGTGCTCGCTCGGATCGTCGTGCCAGGGGTTGACGGCGCCGGTGTAGTCCATGTCAGCACTCCACGATGAAATGCAGCCGTGAGGGAACGTCGGCGCACGTCACCGGGTTGCGCTGCGGGTGCTCGGTGTCATTTCGGACGACAGACACCC
>DATDCY010000286.1 GCA_036524115.1 bacterium
CGGACACCAAGCGCGGCCGCGAGGCGCAGCAGAAGCAGCTCGACGCCACGACCAAGGTCGCGGCGTCGCCGGACCAGGACCTGCAGTCGCTCATGCGCGAGAACGAGAAGCTCGCCAGGGATCTGGGCGCCGCCATCAACAAGGGCGACCAGGCGGGCATCGCGCGCATCAACAAGCAGCTCGAGGGGCTGCAGGCGAAGATGCAGAAGCTCGTCGCCGCCCAGGACGCGCGGATGAAGGAGGCGACGCGGTCGACCAGCGCGCACGATGTCCAGCTCTCGGTCTCGCTCGCCGCGAACACCTTCTCCGAGTCGTTCCAGCGCCAGGGCGCCAGCGAATCCGCGGTCGGCGGCGGCCTGGTCTACCGCACGCAGGGCGAGACCGCCAGCGACGGCGGCTGGCGCGAGGGCGCCACCTACGTCTTCCTCGGCAAGGGCTGGCAGCTCAAGAGCGACGGCGGCGCGCGGATGGAGGCGCCGCAGCGCGCCGGCGCCCCCGCGCTGGCGGTGCAGACGATCGTGGTGCGCGTCGAGGGCGACCCTGCGCGCGCCAACGCCCTTCTGGAAAGGATCGACTGGCCGTCGCTCCAGAAGCTGCTGGCGGACTGAGTCGCCACAGGGTGGCCGGCCGCCGCAGCCGCCGAATTTGACCAATTTACTTGACTCCCGGGTGATTTCGCGCACAATCCCAAGCGACGACGCACGGGAGGGCGAGACTGGCGATGGTCACGGGCGTGGGGCGGGTGCTGCGGGATCGCTACCGCTTCGACCGTGAGCTTGGCCAGCGCGGCCACGTCGTCACCTGGCTCGTCACCGACCTGCGCTCCGCCTCGCCCTGCGTGCTCAAGATCCTGCGCGAGGCGGACGCGCCTCCCGCCGACGCGCGGCTCTTCGAGGCCCAGGCCCGCATCATCTCCGGGCTGGACTATCCCGGCCTGCCGCGCTTCGTCGAGAACTTCGTCGAAGGCGAGGGCGCGCAGCGCGAGCACATCTTCATCACGCGGTACCACCCGGGCGAGAGCCTGCGGCGCCTCGTCGGCAAGGGGCGGCTGCTCACGGAACTGCAGGCGGTCGCGCTGCTGCGCCGGCTCGTCCCGATCCTCGCCTACCTGCACGGCTTCTCGCCGCCGCTGGTGCACCGCGGCATCAAGGCCTCGAACATCATCGTCGGCCCCGACGGCCGCCCGTGCCTGACCGACCTGCACTTCGCCGTCTCGGGCGACGGCTGGAAGGCCTGGGAGGAGACGCCGCCGAGCGCCGACGAGCTGGCGCTCGAGGCCCCGGAGGTGGTGCTCAACGAGCCGGTGCCGGCGTCCGACATCTACGCGGTCGGGCTCGCGCTGGTCTACGGGATGAGCGGGCAGGACCCCGCCGCGTTGGCGCGCGAGGGCAACCGGCAGCGCATTCGCGAGGTCACCAGCGCGAGCGAGGGCTTCGGCGCGGTGCTCGCCCGCATGGTCGAGCTGCCGCTGGATCGCCGCTACCCCGACGTGCAGGCGCTCGAGGCGGACCTGGCGCGGCTCGCCGCGGGGCGTGGCCCGGCGCCGGTCGCGGTTGCGACTGCGGGCGCGTCCAAGGCGACCGCGCCGTCGCCGTCGCAGCCGGAGACTCGGCAGCCGGATGCGCCTGAGCCGGTCCTTGCGGGCCCTGCGGAGCCGAGGCGGGGCGGCCCGCTGTGGATCGCGATCCTGCTGGTCGTTCTCGCCGCCGTCGGAGCGCTCGCGT
>DATDCY010000287.1 GCA_036524115.1 bacterium
AGGTACCTCCCCAGACTCGGGTCATAGTACCTGTTCCAGTTGTAATGCAGCCCCGTGCCGGGGACAGGAAGGCCAGTTTCAGCATCTATGCCCTCTGTCTCCTTGTCGTAGTATTGGCCGGGGAAACGGAGGTTGCTCACGATTCCTTCATTTGTGACCTGGGTCTCGCCAAAGGCCTTCGCTTCCCCGGCCCAGACGACATCCCACGTCTTGTCCCTCACGGCCTTCCGGGGCGTGCCGAGGTGATCGTTGAGGTACCAGGCAATGCCTCCCGAGCCCATCTGGAGGAGCGGATTCGTGCCCCAGGGCGACTCCGGCACCCAGGCGTAGGCCTTGGTAACGGCGCCTTCCGAGATCTCGGCCGCCAGTCCCTGGCTGGAATAGAGGTAGCTCGTCTTCACGGTCCCCGTCTGCTTCCAGGTCCTTCTGCTGAATGCGTCGTACCCGTAGGTCGTGACCGGAGGGATCTCGTCCCCGGTGCTGCGGTCGATGTTGGCCACGCGCACCAGCCGGTTCAGGACGTCGTACTGGTACCTCTGCTTGAGGCTCGAAGTGACCCTCTCCTCGACGTTGCCGTTCGCGTCGTACACGTACTTGGACGTGTCATAGATCGTGAGTTCGTTGTTCTCATTCACCTGCCACGTCGAGCAGGGCGGCGAAGGGCATGACGGACTCACGTCCTGCGTCACGCACGGCGGAGTCTCGCAGAACTTGCGATTGCCATTGAGGTCATAGTGGAACGTCTCGATCGGGGGTTCCTGAGACGCGACCGAGATCAGTTGGCCAAAATGATTGTAGCGGTAATCGAGGACGCCGCCATCCGTCCGGCGCAGCAGATTGTCGTTCCTGTCGTACTTCGAGTAGCCGAGGTTCAGCGTGTCGTTCGGGAGCGAGGACACCCTGCCGCTTATCCGCGTCGGGCGCATCAGGTCGTCGTACGTGTAACTCTTCGTGAACCCTTCCGGCAGGACGACGGATTGCGGCGCGTACCAGACATAGTCACCGAAACCAACCGACGGGAACGCCGTCGCGCCGTGCGCGCGGATCCCAATGTTCGCAAGGCGCTTGTAGGGATCATAGCCGTACCAGTACCCGGTCGGCTCGTCCGACCCGGGCACCGGCGCGGCAAGCGACTGCAGACGCCCGTCCCGATAGTAGGTGTAGGCGATCGACTTGCCGGCTTCCGCGGAAGTTTCCGTCAGCGCGCGTCCGTACTTGTCCCGCGTGAAGGAGACCTGGGACGAGAACGCCCCGTCGCCCTGCTTCACTCTCACGTCGACGAGGGCATCAAGCTCGTTGTAGACGTAATCGATCGTCTGGGTCTGGCCGGGGGGGAGCGGTATCAACTCCTCGCGCTCCAATCGCCCGCGGGCGTCGAACGTCCTGACGATGCTCTGTTGCTTCTTGTCCTTGATCGTCTGATAAGACTTATGCACCTCGTCATTGTAATCGTAGGTGATCTCCTGGAATGGGCCGTCGATGTCACCAGGCCGAAACACCTTGACGACCCGTCCCTTGAGATCCCGCTGGTAGACGTACTTGTAGTCGTCGTCCGGCTCGGCAGTGGCGTTGCCCTTCCTGTCGATGACTGCGACGAGATTGTCCCGGCAGTCGTACCTGAAGACCTCGGTTGCGGCCGGCGCAGCGGGGAGTTCCAGATCCGCAGGCAGCGTGCCGTAGTACTCGATCTCGGCAAGCCTGCCGAGGCGGTCGTAGAGGCGTCTCACCGCCCGGTGCTGGACGACCCACGTCTCAGCGCCTTCGACGAGGAACTCTTCGATCTCGGTGACAAAGGTGCGGTTCGTCGTGTATCCGTACCGGAACTGGCGCGTGCTGATCGGCGTCAGAGTCCCGTCCTGGTTCTCCGTGCCGCGCGTCTCGGTCACGACCCGATGCATTCCGTCGTAGGTGAATTCCCTGGCGTACGTCGGGTAGGCGATACGCCAGATGTCGAAGTACCCCTTCTCGCCCGCGGGCACGTTCTCGTGGTCGTAGTACCGATACTCGACCTTGTTGGCCTCCTCGGTGGTTTCCTGATCGCCGTCGACGTCGTACGTGGACTGGAGCCGGCGGTCCGCATAGTAGGTAAAGACCTTCTGGCTGACCACCTCCACCTCGTCGGCAACATCATGGTCGACCAGGCGCGTGACCCGACCGTCTCTCGTGGTCCACACGGCAAGAAGCTTTCGGTCGTCGTCGGGATCGCGCTCCCTCTGGATCTTGAAGGCAGACTCACTCGAGTAGTCGACGAGCGAATGGAAGACGACCGGCGCACCGTCCTTGATCCTCGTGGTGCTGATGATGTCGCCGACATTGTTGTAGACGTACTTGACCATCGGATCGACGCTCAGGTGCAGGGGATCGTCGACCTCCAGCAGCCGCCCCTGGTTGTCGTAGATGTATGACCACACCCCCTGTCCCCGCACGGTGCGCTTCTGCGCGTTGCCGGCCGCGTCGTAGTCTTCGTATTTCACGGCCGTGACGAGCGGAGTATCCAGCGTGAGGCGCGGTTCAGCCACCTCGTGCACGCGGCCATTGTCGGCATGGAACGTGTAGCTGGTGATTGCGGCGGCGGCGACCTCGCCCGAGACGGTCACCGTGTCCGGCTGGCCGAACAGCGTGTAGCCCGCGTATTCGCGAACCCGCAGGCAGTTCGTCCCTTCGCCGCTCGCGTCCACCCCGTCGCAGCCCTCGGCTTCCTTGGCGACGTCGTATCCTGCGTAATGGTAGACGGCCTTGCTGAAGTCAGCCCATCCGCCTTCCACTGGACGCCGCCGCGTGATCGACTGGATCTGCCCCAGGTCGGTGTAGGTGTAGTCGTCTCGTGAACCGTCGGGATAGGACACCGAAGTCACGTCGTTCATCGCGCCGGACGAGTTTCTGTCGTAAAGGTATTTCGTGACCGCGCCCTTGTCGTCCCTCACTTCCTGCCTGAGCCCGTCCTTGAAGGAGAAGGTGGTGATCTCCTCCACCACCTGATTGCCCATCACGATCTTCTTGGCCTCGCCGCCCTCGTGGTACCAGATCTGCTTCCGGAAGCCCTCCGGCACATTGGTTACGGTGACGTGGATCTGCTTGTCGTGCACGTCCGTGTATTGCGGGACCACGTAGTAGCACATATACGCAGTGGGAAGATCAGTATGGCCACTATACGACCGTCTCGGGCAATACAGCCAAGGATCCTGCCGCTGACACCCGTCCAGCGAGACGTGCTCGTCGCTGCAGATCTGGAAGTGCTCGTCCGACTCCTCGGCAAGGACCTCATACGCGAAGCTGTGCCCCTCGCCGTTTCGATCGAGCACGCTCTTGACATATCCCGTCGCCGTCTCGTAGTCGATGGTGATCGTTCCGCGCTCGTCGGTCTTGCTGGCGAGGGGATGGGGCGCCTCGGGGCGGTACGTGTAGGTGCGGTCGCTGAACTCCAACTCGCTGTTGCCAGGGTAAGACCGCACGGCCTGCAGGAGGAGCTGGCCGCCATAGTCTTCGTAGAAGTACCGAACCCTGCGCACGCCTTCATCCGTCGTGCCGGCGGTTGTCCTGACCTCCCTCAGGCGCCCGTCCTCGTAGTACTCGTACCAGAGGACCTGGCGACTGGCCTGGGTCACGCCATCGAACGCCAGAACACCCATCACCCTGCCTGCCTCCAGGACAAGCTCGGCCAGCTTCCGCCCGCGGTTCCCGTAATACAGGATCCTGCCGTTGTAGTTGTACTTGATGAACTCGCCACGCCGGTCCTGCCAGAAGAACCAGTCCTGCGAGGGATGATCGGGATCAGGAGCGTAGGCGGTGATCGTCTCGGTGCCCCGGCTGAAGACGTTGGAGCCGGCCTGCGCCGGCAGGAACTCATAGTCGTCCTTGACGATCTTCACGATATGACCGTCGTCATCGTCCCTCGTGATGTCGAGGCGCCGCGTGTGGTTCCACCTCCAGCCTCTGTTCTTGTACTCTCGGGCGACCCGCACCTCGCCCCCGGGAACCGCGACCACAAGGTCGACCTCGTCGTCTGAATACGTCCCCTTGAGCAGGTCCACGCACGAACTCGTCGGCTGTGTGGTGGCGCACTTACTCGTTGCCGGGTTCTGCGGCTGATCGGGTCCCTGAGGTCCGGGCGGCGGTGGATCGCCCGAGCCGTTGCCACCTCCGGTTCCATCGCCTGCGCCGCCGCCCCCGCTGCCCGTCGGCAGGCAGCGCGCGCCCGTGATGGGGGATGGTTTGGGGTCGTCGCGAGGCTCCCGCGGTTGCGTTGTCCCGGTCGGGTTGGGCTCCCGGCAGATGTCGACCTTGCCCTCGCTCGTCTTCCCGCTGAAACAGTCATAGTAATAGACGATCTTTTCGCAGCCATCGCTACTGTCGTCGTTGCTTTCGGCGCTCGTCTTGGTCACCCGCAATGTCAACGTGAAGCTCTGCCCGGGCGCCAACGTGTCGGGAATGCTTCCCAGGGACTCGTGCAGGTAGCCCACGTCCTGGGCAAGCAGCAAGGCGACGTCCTTCGCCGTGACCAGCCCGTGATTGGTGACGACGAAGTCGCCGAGGTAGTAGTCCCCGACGTTCCCTGCCGGCGCCGGGTACGAAGCCGGCCGAGCCACGAGCACCGCCGCAGGGACGTCCGTCTTGTACGTGACGTTCATCACATACCGGTACACGTCAGGGACGGTGGTCTCCACCAAGTCCCAGGTGATGGTCACGAGCTGGTAATTGATGAAGACGCTTTCCGCCGTCGTGACCGCCGGACGGACGATGGCCCGGCCGAGGTACTCGTCGTGGCTGGACGCAGTGATCCGCACCCGATACGCCCCCGCCGGCACCGCCGCGAAGTAAGCCTCGCCGTAGGCGTCGGTGGTCAGGGTTTGCTCGAGGCTGGGGACCAACTCGTTCTGCAGCGTGACGCGCGCACCGGAGACGCCCTGGATCACGGCGCCGCCGGCATCGAGCGTGCCGGTGTAGATGTCGCTGATCTTGAAGATGACGCCCCCGACGCCCGACTGCGTCACGGTGACGTAGATCGGGACATCGGAGCCCTCGTAGCCCGTGCCGCTGACGCGCAGCAGGAAGGAATGGATCCCCTCGGTCGCGTCCGCCGGCGGGCTGAAGCCGATGCTGATGCCCTGCTCCGCGCCGGGCGCAATGGTCCCGACCTGCGCCGCCGTGAGGAGCTGCACCCAGGAGGGCGCCGGCGTGCCGTCGAGGTTGACGAGCGCCACGGCCACGCCCTCGACCGGGACGGAGCCCATGTTCTTGAGCGCGAGGGTCTCGGTCACCGTCCCGCCGAGCGCCACCCCCGTCTCGAGGAAGGAGGGCTGCGCCGCAAGCGACGGCAGGGCGGAGGTCACCTGGTAGGAGACGCTGACGAGGCCCCACGAGCCGGCGGGCGTCTCGTCGCTGACGACCGCGATCTTGAACGAGCCTTGCGCCGGGGCATCGTTGTCCACCCAGACGGCGGCGGTCAGCGCGGCGCTGCGGTTCGGCGCGACCGAGGCGACGGCGGCGCCCGGGACGACGTGCACGCCGGACGGGAGAACCCCGCCGGGCTGGTAGGACGCCTCGTAGACCAGCCGCACGTTGGTCGCCGCGGTGGTGGGACCGGCGCTCAGGTTGACCGTGAGCTGGCTTTCGTAGTTGCGCGGCACCGGCATCGTGATCGAGGCCGGCGTCACGCCCAGGCGGTTGATCGTGAACTGGGCCTGCATCGGGCGATCGACGAGCGCGGGGTGCACGGCGGCAACGCTGTAGAGGCCGGACTCGCCGGCGTTCGGGGTGAAGCTGTACGAGAACGTGCCGTCGACACCGGTCGTCACCGGGAACGTGCGGTAGAAGCCGCCGACCCAGACGACGAGGTTCAGCGGCGTCTCCGGCAGGGGCTGGCCGCTGGCGCGGTCCACCGCACGGCCCGCGATCTGGATCGGACTGTCGCCGTTGGAGACCAGCGGCGCGACGGCGGTGACCTCGCCGAAGTAGGGCGTCTCGTCGAGGACGATCTCCCGGCTGGTGCCCACGCCGTCCATCGAGGCGTGATCCGCAAGGCCAAGGTGGTAGTGAATGTGGGAGATCTCGATGCGCGCGCGGACCGTGTCCGGAGAAGCCGCGGGGATCGTGACGGCGATCGGGTCGGAGACGAAGGTCTCCCCCGCGGGGATGCGGGCCACGATGTCGCCGCCGCCGACCGCGACCACCTTGTCGCCTGTCGTCTGCTGCAACTGCCTCGACGAGAGCACGTTGCCGTCCGCATCGAGGAGGCTGGCGGAGATCTCGTTTGACGGACCGGCCCCGCCCGCCTTGGCGAGGAGGATCTCGATCTCCTCGGGGCCGGTGTTGCGCAGCTCGAAGCGGACGTTGCCGCTGGCGCCGCGCACGAACGCCTCGTTCGTCAAGTCCAGCGCCAGCACGCCGTCGCCGAGGGTCACGGCCTCGTCGCGCACGATCTCCACCTTCTCGCCGGCGTTCGGGACGATCTCGACCGTCGCGGTCAGCGTCGCCGCCGTCGGCAGCTCGCGCGCGCCGCCGACGAGGAGGCTGACGGCCTGCGAGGCGCCGGGCGCCAGCGTGACCTCGGGCGTGGCGTAGGACTGCCCGCCGAGGGCGACACGCAGCCGGGCGTGCTCGACCTGGGTCGTGCCCGCGTTCGACAGCGCGTACTCCAGCCGGTTGAAGAGCCCGCGCTGGATGGTCGCCCCTGCCGCACGCGCCGCGGTGACCGTGGGCAGAGCGATGCTGCGCTTGACGCTCTCGTAGCCCTGCCCGTCCACGGCCGTGATCGCGTAGAGGCGCATGCTGCCCGTCCAGCCGGTGTCGGTGTACGAAAGGCCCGGGATCGGCTGGGCGTTGAGCTTCACGTCCGCGGCACCGCCGAGCGGGTCGCGCAGGTAGACGTTGTAGCCGGCAAGCCCCGTGGCGGCGTGCGTCCAGGAGACGACCGGGTGGTCCGCGCCGCTCTGAACGACGTTCAGGGTGGCGACCGGCAGGAGCTGCGCGTTGAGGTAGGCGTTCTCCGACGGCGCCGACTCGTTCCCGCTCGCGTCGACCGCCGTGACGGCGTAGTAGTGGTCCGTCGGGGACGGCTGGGCGTCGAGGACGTGGGTGTCCGCCAGGTGCGTCTTGACCGGGGTCAGACCGGCAGTCGCGGCGATCGGGCTCGCGGCCCGGTAGAGCGAGTACGTGATCGACTCGTTGGCGACGGGCGGCTGCCAGGTCGCGTCGACGCCCGTTCCCGAGAGCGTCAGAGTCAGCGCGGTGGGCGCGCCGGGCACGGTCGCGTCGGAGTCGGCCTGCACCGTCGCGCTCTGGGCGCTGAGCGACTCCTCGTCGTTTGCGATGCGCACACTGGCCACGGCGTAGGCGTAGGTCCCCTCCGCGGCGGGGGTGTCGACCCACACGGTTGCGGCCGCGGTGCGCTGGAAGGCGGAGAGGGCCTGCTCGCCGGGCGCCTGCCGGTAGAGCTGATAGTCCGCCGCGCCGGCAACCGGCTGCCAGGTGATCCTGATCGCGCCCGCAGCCTGCGAGACGGCGGCCACGCCCTGGGGCACCGGCAGCGGCGGGAGGCCGCCCTGGTAGATCTGGAAGGCGTTGGCCCCCTGAACCGCACCGCCGGAGTTGCCGAGGTCGTCGACGGCCGCGAGGGCGAACGAGAGCGTCTCGGGCGCGG
The DNA here is from genome assembly GCA_036524115.1 of bacterium. Lineage (NCBI taxonomy): Bacteria > bacterium. Next base: position 7,640 of record DATDCY010000287.1, read on the forward strand.
CCTGCCCGGCGTCGGCCGGGAGCTGGCACGTCCCGGTCCAGGTCGTGCCGGAGACATTGGTGATGGAGGCGAGCGCCGCCGGCTGGCGGCCGACCCCTGACAGCAGGCAGGTGATATCCGGCGCCTGCGCGGGGGCCTCGTCGAGGACGAACGTGACCAGGACGGCGGCCGGCGCGGCCGGATCGTTGTGGATCGGCGCCGGCGGCTGGACGGCGATGGACGAGACCCCGGGGCCGCGGGTGTCGAGGAGGATCGTGCCGCCGGCGAGGATGTCGTGCCCGGCGTTGCCCGTGAAGTCACGGCCGGAGAAGACGGCCTGCGCCGTCCCCGAGGGGGTCGTCGCCCCGACGGTGAGGCGCCCCGTGTAGGTCAGATCGTCGGTCGCGGTGAGCACGATGGGCAACGGCGCGCCCCCCGCGGGCGTGAAGCTGAGGAAGGGCACCGCCTGCAGGCGCTCGCTCGCGCGGAGCGTCACGTCGATGGCGCCGCGGCCGAAGCGGCCCGACGCCGCGTCGTACGGGCCCTGCGGGGCGTAGGCCAGCGAGAGCGCGGCCGGCGCGGTCCCGTCGGCGCTTGCCGAGACCTCATCGGAGAGGTCGCTCTCGTTGCCCGCCATGTCCTCGAGGCTCACGCGGTAGAAGTACCGACCCTCCGGCTGCGGATGGTCGTCCCAGGAGGTCGACGCGGCGGCGACCGTGGCGACCTTCGTCGCAGCGGCGGGCGTGGAGAAGCTCTGCGACGCGCGGTAGACGAAGAAGGAGCGCGGCTGGATCTCGACGGGCCGCGACCAGGCGAGGCGGATCGCCCCCCCCGCCAGCGCCTGTGCCGACAGGCCGCCGGGGGCGGCGGGCAGCGTGCGGTCCAGGGTGGCCGCGAGCGTGGCGCTGGCGGGCCCGATCCCGGCGCGATTCTCGCCGGTGGCCACGATGGCGTTCGCGCCGTCGGCGAGCGTCACATTCCCCGAGAAGCTGGTGCCGGTCCCGGTTGCGACGCTGAAGGCGGGCTGGCCGTTGACGCTGACGGCCACGGTCGCGAAGCGGTCCGCCGTGCCGGAGACGGCCAGCGTCGGGTTGTTCGTGCTCACGCCGGAAACCGGGCTGGTGATCGTCGGCGCCGCTGGCGGGGCCAGCGCGACCGTGATCGGGTGCGTCACCGTCGTCGAACGGCCAAGCGTGTCGTAGGCGACGGCGCCGAGCGTGTGCGGCCCGTCGCTCGTTGCTGTCACGTCCCAGAGGTAGGTGTAGGCCGGGCTGCCCGACCAGTCGACCGAGCGCACGGCCCCGTCGAGCAGGAACTCGACGCGGGCGACGCCCGAGCCGTCAGTCGCCGAGACGCTCAACGTCGCCGGGCGCGTCAGCAGCGCGCCGTCGGCGAGGGCGATGCCGTCCGCGGTGAAGGCCGTGATCTCGGGACCGACCGTGTCCGGGACCGGCGTCGCCTCGACAGTCGTGACCTGGTCGCGCTCGCCGTCCAGGGTGTTCACGGTCGTCACCGCGAAGTAGTACGGCGTGTTGTTCGTCAGGCCGCCGACGTTGGCGGTCGTGCTCGTGGTCGTGATTCGCGGCGACATGAACTCGACGCTCGTGAAGGGCGTCGGGCCGGCGTACACCGCATAGTGTTTCCGGTATTGGGCCAGCCCCGCGGACGACCAGCTGACCGTCGCGTAACCGCTCCACGGCTGCACGGTGACGTCCCCCGGGTTCGGCAGGACCGTCGGCGCCGTGAGCGAGACGCCGGTGCTCTCGTTGCCCGTGCCGTCCACGGACGTCACGCGACAGGTATACGCCGTCCCCTCAGCCAGCCCGCTGCGATCGAAGGAGAGCTGGGTCTTCGGCAGCGTGACCGGGGAATCCGCGCCGAAGTAGACCTTGTATTTGTCCAGGTCGCCCTGGGTGTCGTCCGAGGCGTTCCACGCGAAGACCAGGCGCTGATCGAGGCTCTGGGCGCGGAGGTTCGTCGCATTCTCAGGCGGGACGCCGTCCTGGGTCACGGTCGAGATGGGCGTGACCGAGATCCGCTCGTTGTTGTGGATGTCCACCGCCACAACCGCGCACCAGTAGCTGGCGCCTCGCGTCAGGCCGGTTGCAGTGTAGGTGAAGGTGCCGGCGTCGACCGTCGCGGTCGGCGGCACGCCGCTGACCTGCGTGAAGAGATGATCCAGGACAAAGATCTTGTAGTAGTCGACGTCCCCCTGCCCCTGCTCGTCGTAGCCGGTCCAGTTCAGCGCCACGGTCGTACCGGTGCCGCTGCCGTTGGCCGTGAGGTTCGAGACCGGCAGCGGCGCGACGTCGTCGTAGACAATCGTCACGGTCACGGCGCCGCTTTGGTTGCCGGCGACATCGCGCGACGTGATGGAGAGGGTATTCGTTCCGGCGGCCAGGTGGTACAGATAGGACCACGTCGTCGAGGCGTCGTTCGCCGCGACGGCTGCCGCGCCGTTGATCCAGATGCCCGAGTTCGCGCCCTTGGTCCCCGCGAGCGTCTGGTTCGCGTTATTGGTCGGACTGGTCACGGGGCTCACCGTTGGCGCCTGCGGCGGCGTCGCGTCGTAGGTGAAGACGGACTGGTTCACGGCGAGGGTGTTCCCGGCGAGATCGGTGGCCGTCATGACCGCGCTGTAGGCGCCCTCGGCAAACTGCCCCGTCGGCGTGAAGCTCACGATGTTCGTCGCCGGCACGCTCCAGGCGCCCGCCACGGTCTGGCTCGCCCCGTCGCGGAGCGCAGCAGTCGAGAGCGTAGCCGTCGCGTCGATCGAAGTGCTCTGGTCCGTGAACGTGAGGACCACCTGCGCCGGGCGCACGTTCGACACGGTGCCGCTGGCCGGCGTCGTGCCGGCGAGCGTCGGCGCCACGGTGTCCTTGATGATGGCGAAGGGCACGTCAGGGCTGCGGTTGCCGGCGGCGTCCCGCGCAAAGAGGACGTGGGCATTGGCGCCCTCGACGAGCGTGAGAGGATACGACCATGTGGTTGCTGCGTCGAGCGCGACGACCTGGGCATTGTCCAACCAGATCGACGTGCCTGAGTCCTTCGTGCCGGAGATCGTCTGCGATGTCGCCCGCGTGATCGGCGAGACCGCATTCAGGCCGGGGCTGCCGGGCGCGCTCAAGTCGACGCTGAAGACGACCGTGGCCATGCCGCTGTTCCCGAGCGGGGTGTCCGCGGGATTGACGGTGACCGTGTAGGTGCCCGCACCCAGCGGCGCCTGGGGCGTGAAGATCAGATGGTTGTATGACGTGGACCACGTTCCCGGGACGGCAGCGCTGCCGCCGTCGAGAACGCCCGCGCCCGTCAGACTGGCCGCAGGATCGACCGCGGTTGCCGCGTCGACGAGCGTAAGATCGATCGCCTCGACGACCCGCCGCTGCGCGGAGCCATTGGCCGGCACCGCGATGTAGAGGTACGGGGGCACGGTGTCGCGCACGATCGCCGCGGTGACCGTGCGGCTGGTCATGCCGGCCGGCGTGCGCGCCTGGAGCGCGACCGCGTTGTTCCCCTCGGTCAGCGCGAGGCTGTAGCTCCAGCTCGTCTCCGGCCCCGCCGGAACCTGCTCGACCCCGTTGATCACGATGGCCGACCCGGCGCCCTTCGAGCCCGTCAGGAGCTGCGAGGAGGCTCCGGTCGGCGAGACCACCGGGTCGAGAGTCGGGTCCGGCGGGGTCTCCAGCGTATTGAGCCAGTCGGCGTAGTCCACCAGCCCCTTGGCCGAGTTGTCGCGGTAGTCGTAGATCGCGGCGATGTTCGCGCTCGTGCCGGCCGCGATCATCTCCGGCGTCGTGGTCGTTCCCCACCAGTTGCCCCGCGCGTTGACCGCGCCCGCCGCGTCGTTGTAGAGATCGTACCCCGTATTGTCGTGGAGGTTGTTGGCGGCAAGGGTTGCAGAGCCGCTGGCCGCCAGGTAGACGCCGCGCGACGCGTTGCCCGTCACGGTGTTCCCCTCGAGGCGCACCGCGTCGGCGGTGCTCGTCGCGGAACACCAGATGCCCTCGAGCGTGTTGTCCTGCACGGTGTTGTTGCTGAACGAGAGGGCGCCGATCGTATTGAATCCCGTGGAAACCGTGACCTTGACGCCCCGGATGCCGTCCGAAGCGGTATTGCCGACGAGCCGCAGGGTGGAGGACTGCGTGGTGTTCGACGTGATCTCGATGTTCGTGCCGGAGCGCAGGACTGTGTTGTTCTCGATGGCAATCTGTGCCTTCATAGAAGAGTTGGCCGCGATGCTGATTCCCTGCGAGACGTTGTCCCGGATCGTGTTGCCGCTGATCGCCAGCGGGACCGTCTGTACCACGCTCGCCGTGCCCGTGTAGGAGAACCCGGCCTGACCGTTGTTGGCGATCAGGTTGCCGCTGATCACCGGCCGCAGCGGGCCCGTGCCCTGGGTGGTCACGGCGATGCCGTTGCCGCCGTTGCCGCTGACCGTGCTGCCGGAGATGCTGAAGACCGTGTCGGCAGTCCCCGACCCGCTGGCGGCGATGCCATCCACCGCGTTGTTACGCACGGTCGTCTGTTGCACCACGAGCTCGTCCGTCCCGGCATCCGCCGCGAACGTGACCCCGGTCCGTCCGTCCTCGACGGTTGCGTACCGCAGGCGGGTGGAGCCGAAGACGCGCAGTCCGTACCAGTCGCCCTGCCGTCCGGTGCTCGTGGTGAACTCGATCGGCGCACCCTCGGCGCCCTCGGCGAAGATGTTGCCCAACCCGACGATTTCCGTGCGCGCGGCGTCACTCCCGCCGAAGGTCGCGTCGACCAGCGACGGCGCGATGACCGTCGTGCCGGGCAGGATCGTGAGCGTGGCCCCCGCCGGCACGGTCACGTCGCCCTCGAGCGCCACTGTCCCGGACCAGGTCTCGCTCGCCGAGAGCGTGCCGCTGACCGTCGGACGGCCGGCCTGCACCAGCAGGTCGGTCCCCGCGCCAGGGGTCTCCTGCCCGCCGTCGGCGGCGATGACACGCGAGAGCAGCGTGTAGCTCCCCGCGAAGATGTCCGGGGCGCTCAAACTCCAGAGGCTCTTGCCGGCAAAGCGCGTGTCCGGGACCGCGTCCGCCCAGGTCTGGCCGTTGTCGAGGCTCACCTGCACCCGGTCGATGCCAGCCGGCGCCTGCGCGACGCCCTCGACGAGGATGGTCCCCTCGCCGCGGGTCGTCGCGCGCCCCGGGGTGAACATGCGCGAGAGCGGACCGGTGAGGCCGGTCAGCTCGGCGCCGGACCACTCGGTGTAATTGACGATGCCGATGGCGCTGTTGTCGAAGTAGTCCGTTATCCCGGCCATGTTCCCGAGAGTCGCCGCCGCGGCCATCGCGGCCGTGGTTGTCGCCCCCCACCAGTTGTGCCGCGCATCGACAGCACTCGCCGACTCGTTGATCAAGGCGGCGTCGTCGTTGTCCTCCACGTTATTGAAGAGCACGCGAGCCACGGTCGGGACCTTGAGCCGGATGCCGGCGCCCCAGTTCCCGGAGACCGAGTTGAATGCGACAACGCCGGACAATGCATTGGCCGTGGTGTTCAGCGTGCGGCAGGAGATACCGTCTCCGCCGTTCCCCAGTGAGCGGTTGCCCGTGATCTCCGCGGCAAGCGACGCGAGGCTGCCCGTGAGCTTCGCGTCGCAGCGAATGCCGTTGCCGGCGTTGCCCGACACGGTGTTGTCCGTGATCTGGATGCGCGGACTGCTGCCGGTGTTTCCGTCGACCGCGTAGGCCGAGATCCCTTCCGAGCAGCCCGTGACGGAATTGCCGACCGCGTCGAAGACGATGTCCCCGTATTCCGCGTGCGCATAGATGCCGTTGCCGCAGGCGCGCACCTCGGTGCCGCGGACCGTGTAGCGCGTCCGGCCGCCGGCGGTGCTGCTGCTGTTGTGAAGGTAGATGGCGGTCTCGCCGGTGTCGTGCACGAGGCTGGCGGTGACGGTCGCAGTGACCTCCGTCAGGCTGTTCTCCGCGTAGCAATGCAACCCCTTCTTGAGCGCGTTCGCGACCTCGCTCTCGCTCACGGCGAGGGTGACCCGGGCGGAGTTGCGCGCCCAGAGGTAAAGTCCGTCCTCCGTGAAGTTGCGCAGGATGCAGTGGCTGAGCGAGACCGCCGCCGTGTCGCCGTCGGCGTCGACGTTCACGCCGGTGACTGCATTCTCCACGGTGACATACTCGAGGGTCAGCGCCGAACCGCTGGTCGCCGGCTGGAACCGGATCCCCTGCCAGTCGCCCCTGGCCAGTCCGGTGCTCGTCGAGCCGAAGACGATCGGGTTCGCCGCGGTGCCCCGGGCGATCAGCGAGCCGGAGACGACCAGCTCCGCGAGCGTCGTCGCCGCCCCGCCCGCCTGATCGTCGGCGAGCGACGCGAAGCGGATCACGGTCCCGGGCTCCACCGTCAGCGTCCGACCCTCGGGCACCGTGACGTCCCCGCTGATCGCGACCACACCCGTCCAGGTCTCGTCGGCGACGAGCGTCCCCGACGTCGTGGGCAACGCGCCGTCGAAGGTGAGCGTGATCCCGGCTCCCGGGGTCTCGATGAGGTCGGCCCGATCGATCACGCGCGAGCGGATCGCATAGATCCCATCCTCCGGAGCCGTCCAGTCGTGGTACCACTGCTCCCGCCCCTGCGCGGGGGCCCAGCTTGCGCCGCCGTCGGTGCTCACTTCGACGTACGCGACGCCATTGGGCGAGACGGCGACGCCCTCGATGCGGGCGTGACGCGACTTGTAGGCGCCGCTCGCCGGAGCCACGATGCGCGAGAAGAGCGCCGCGGGCCGGGTCACCGCAGCGGAGAGCCATTCCGCGTAATCGACGCGCCCGAGCGTCCCCGTGTCGTAGACGTCGGTGATCTCCCCGATGTCCTTCGGGTTGCCGCCCGCGGCCATGATGGCCGTGGGGGCCGCCCCCCAGTAGTTCATCCGGGCGTTGACGGGCGAGGACGTCTGGTTCGTCAGCGCCTGGCCGCCCGCATCCCCATCCAGGTTGTTGAACCAGGCGGTCGTGGCGGCGCTGCGCTCGAGCTGGAGCCCCGCACCGCTGTTGCCGTGGACGTCGTTGTAGACGATGGCAGTTTCGCTGCCGGCGCCCGACTGGCAGTAGATTCCGTACCCTGTGTTGCCATAGACCTCGTTGAGCGTCACCACGGCGTGCAGGCGGTTCTGCGTCGAGGCGCTGCTCCAGAGCTTCACGCCGTTGACGGCGTTCGCGTACACGGCGTTGCCGGTCACTTCCGCGCTGAGGCCGACGACCGACTCCGAGGTGCAGTCGATCCCGGCGGTGCGATTGTGGTGCAGTTGATTGCGCATGATCGCCACCGTGAAGGGACGATCGTCCGTCGAAAAACCGTAGCCATGGCAGGAGATGCCGTTCCCGGCGTAGGAGACCGTGTTGTCGGCGAGTGTGGCCTTCAGGCCGCCCGAGAGCGCGGAGCAGTGGATGCCGTTGCCGTTGGCACTCGTGATCGTGCTGCCGCGGACCGAGAGTCCGAGGCGCGTCCCGGCGGGGGCGAGGGCGTATACGCCGTCGCCCGAGGTGTTGCGGAGCGTGCAGCCATTGATGCTCAGCTCGGAATCCGTGGCCGTCGCCGCCGCCGTCGCGCTGACGCCCACCGTCGCATACTCGACAGTGCACTGCGTCAGGTTCACGGTGGCCGCGGCTGTGGTCGGCGCCAGGCGGATCCCGTACCAGTCGCCGGAAGTCGGCGTCGGTGACGACGACGTGAAGAGGATGGTGCTGCCGGCTGCGCCGGCGGCGTCGAGCGTCCCCTGGACGATCAGCTCCGCCCGGGCCGGGTTGGCGCCACCGGCCTGATCGTCGCGCTGAGAGGGGAAGATCACCGTCGTCCCCGGGGCGATGGTCAGCGTCACGCCCGGCGGGACGGTCACGTCTCCGGTGAGCGTGACCACGCCCGACCAGGTCTCGTCCGCCGTCAAGAGTCCGGACGTCGTCGGGAGGGTGTGATCGATGGAGACCGCGATGCCGGAGCCGGGCAGTTCCATGAGCCCGGCGCTGTCGGTAACCCGCGTCAGGAGCGTGTAGGAGCCGTCCCCGGGCGCCGCCCAGTCGTAGCTCCAGAAGTCAGTACCCTGGGCCGGGAACCACGTTTCGCCCCCGTCGGCGCTGACCTCGACGAGCGCGACCCCGGCCGGCGCCACCGCGATGCCCTGGACGTGGAGCGTGCCGAGCTTGTGGACGCTGGCCGTGGCCGGCCAGAAGATCCGCGAGTGGGGCACCGTCGGCAAGACTTCCGGCGCCGCGAGCCAATCAGCATAGTCGACCCTGCCATAGCTCGCGCTGTTGTAGTAGTCACGGATCCGCTCGATATCCTTCGGGTTCCCGCCGCTCTCCATCTGCGCACGGGCCGCTTCGCCCCAGTAGTTCCTCGCGGCATCGACGCCGTTGACGCTCTGGTTGTTGAACTCGTAGCTCCCCCCCGACCCCCAGAAGCCGTTGAAGGCGGCCCTGGACCCGGCTCCAGCCGGCTGCAGAAACACGCCGTCGCCGCCGTTCCCGTGGACGTTGTTCAGCAGGAAGCGGGCGGGGAGCAAAGCACTGTAGGAGATCCCGGTGCCGGCGTTGTCATGAACGTCGTTGAGGGCGAAGAGGACATCCGGGGCCCCGGAGTTCACAGGAAGGGAACTCTGGAAATAGACTCCCACCGCGGCGCCATGGTGAACGTTGTTCGCGGTGAACTCGTTCGCGGCGTACGTGACGTTCGACTGGCTGATGAGGATGCCATAGCTGGTGCTGTTGCGGAGCTCGTTGCCGCGCACGACGCTGACGAGGCCTTGTGACGGAGTCCATTGGTCTTGGCAGTAGATCCCGTAGGTGTGACCGTCGACCAGATTGCCGACGATCGTCCGGTCGAGGTCTACACCACTCAGGTACGTATTGATCCCGTAGGTCCCGTTCGAGAGGATCTGGTTGCCGCGCACGGTGAGGGTGGACTTCGTGCCCCCGCCGCCCTGATTGCCAAAGTACGCGTAGATCCCCCCCAGGAATGTCGAAGAGCCCGCGTTGCCGGAGATGATGTTTCCGAAGATGTCCGCCGTGATCAGCCCCCACTGCCCGTAAAGGTGGATGCCGTAACTGCCGTTTGCGCTGATGGTGCTGTTGCTCACGGCAAACGCCAGCGGCGAGGCAGGGTACGAGGCAAACGCGTAGAGGCCGCGCCCCGAGCAGTCGGTGATGGTACTGCCGTCCACCGTCACCGTGGCGATCGAACCGCTGTTGGCCGCGACCGCAACCCCGTCCGCGGCATGATGCTGCACGGTGACTCCCGAAAGGGAGACGTTCAGGGCGTGCGCCCCGGCCGTCGCCGAAATGCCGTTGACCGCGTATTCGACGACGGCGTGCTCGAGCGTGAGGGACGCCGCGCCGGCCGTGGCGTCGACGCGAATCCCCTCCCAATCCCCCTTGCCCGGGCTGGTCGAATCGGAGGTGAAGCGGATCGGGCTCGCCGCGGTCCCCTGGGCCACCAGCGACCCCTTCACGATCAGCTCGGTACGCGCGGCGCTGGTGCCGCCTGCCTGGTCGTCGCGCAGCGCCGGAAAACGGACGACGGTGCCGGGCGCGAGCGTCAACGTCGCCCCCGCGGCGACCGTGAGGTCCCCCGTGACGGCCACCGTGCCGGTCCAGGTCTCGCTGGTCGTCAGGGTACCGGTGGTCGTGGGCAGCGTGTCGTCGATCGTCACCTGGATCCCAATGCCCACGGTCTCGTAGACGCCGAGTCCGTCACGGGCGCGGGTGAGCACGGTGTGGGTGCCGTTCGCCGGCGACGCCCAGTCATAGGTCCAGGTGTACGTCCCGGTTGCCGCGTGCCAGGAGCCGCCGTTGTCGGTGCTCACCTCCACGAGCGACACCCCCGCGGGCGCGGCCGCAACCCCCTGGATGCGCAGGAGGGAGGTCTTCATGGCCGCCCCGTCGGCCGGGGCGCCGATCCAGGAGACCGGCGCCGTGGGCAGGACTCCGGCGGTGGAGAGCCACGGCGCGTAGTCGACGCCCCCCTTCGCCGCGTCGTCGAAGCGGTCGCGGATGCGGCCGACGTTCTTGGGGTTGCCCCCGTCCTCCATCTCCTGAGTGGCGAGGGTGCCCCAGTAGTTCCAGCGGGCGTCGATCGGCGCTGTCTGCTCGTTCCGCAGCTCGAAGCCGCCTGTGCCGTTGTCGGAGATGTTGTTTCGCTGAACCGTGGCGCCGCGCAGCGCCGCGACTACCAACCCGTCGCCCGCGGCGCCGCTGATCTGGTTGGCAATGACGTCCGCCCCGGGCGCCTGGACGTACGCTCCGCGGCCGTTGCCGGTGACGGTGTTCAGACTGAAGACCGGATCCGGGTTGAGCGAGGCGTCAGGCAGCGAAAGGTACACGCCATCGGTGCCGTTGTCCTGGACGCGGTTGTTGACCAGCTCGACGGTGGCGCCCGTAGTGCCGCTGCCCGAGCGCGTGAGGCTGAGACCGCAGGCGCTGTTGGCGTGCAGGTCGCAGTCCCGGATCGAGACGGTGAAGGGGTAACTGTAAGAGGTCGACGCGGAGGCGGAGAAGATGCCGTTGGTGCACTGCGCGATGTTCGTCCCCCGCGCTTCAAGCGCCAGCGAGCCGTTCGTGCTCCCGAAATCGATCCCGTTCCCGCAGGCGGTGATCGCGCCCCCAACGACGGTGAGCCGCGCCGGACCGGTGCCGCTGGTGTCGCCGTAGATCTTCACGCCTGCGACGTGATCCTGCGCCAGCGTGGAGCCCGTGACGTTGAGACTCAGCTCGGAGTTGCTCAGCCGCGAGTAGCCGTAGACGCCGTACCGCCCGGCTCCCTCGATCTGGCTGTCCCGCACGGTAACGGAGAGTTTCGCCGCCCCTTCGGCCGACGCGAAGACGCCGTCCGTCATCGCGCCGTGGACGGCGCAGTGGTCAAGGGTGACGGCCGGCGTGACCGCAAGGCCCGAGGTCGTCGCGAAGACGCCCACGCCGGTGACCGCGTGCTCGATGGTGCAGTGCGTCAGGTCGACCGTCTGACCGGAGGTGTTCGCCTCCACGCGCACCCCCTGCCAGTCGCCCCGCCCCGGGGAGGCCGACGAAGACGTCAGCAGGATCGGGTTGCCCTCCGTCCCCGATGCCACGAGGTTCCCGCGCACGATCAACTCGCCCAGCCGCGAGTCCCCACCCATGCCCTGGTCATCCTGGCCGGCGGCAAAGCGCAGGGTGGTGCCGGGCGCGAGCGTCAGAGTCACTCCCGCGGGCACGACGAGGTCACCCGCGAGCCAGATGTCGCCAGACCACGTTTCGCTCTGGGCAAGCTGGCCGGAGGTGATCTGCGGGAGCGCGCTGTCGACGGCCACGGCGACGCCCGCGGCGGGGACCTCGAACTGCTCGGAGAGGTCCACGGCCCGCGACAGCAGGCTGTACGAACCATCGTGCGGAGGGCTCCAGTCGTAGTACCAGGACGCCGTCCCCTGCGCCGTCGCCCAGGTGGCGCCGTTGTCCGTGCTCACCTCGACGCGCGCGAGGCGTGCCGGCGCCACGGCCGTCCCGGAAATCCTCACCGTCTGCGCCCTCAGCGTGCTCCCGGCGGCGGGGGCGGTCAGATGCGAGAGGGGCTGCGACGGGCGGGCGAACCCTCCGCCGAGCCAGCCAGCGTAGTCGACCCGCCCGACGGCTTCGTCCTCGGATTGGTCGTAGATGCGCTCGAGGTCTTGGGGGTTCGGCCCGGCATCCATCGCGGCCGTGGTCAGCGGGCCCCAGTAATTCGCCCTGGCGTCGACCAAGGAGGAGCCCTCGTAGCGCAAGTCGTACGCGCCGGCGTTGCCGGTGAACTCGTGGTAGTTGACGCGGGCCAGGGTCCCCGCCGCCAGGTGGAGCGCGTCGCCGGCGTTGTCCCGGATGTCGTTGTAGAGCATCAGGACGCGGAAGGGGCCGCCGACATAGACGCCAGAACCCTGGTTGCCGTAGACCTCGTTCAGCGTGATCGTCGCCTCCGCGGTCCTTCCGGACGTCGCGCTGGTCAGATAGATCCCGTTCGAGGAGTTCTCGTGGACGGTATTGTTATTGACGACAACGCTGGCATTGACGGAGCTCGAGTATTCGGTGAATGCCGCCAGACCGCGCCCGCCGTTGTGGTGCAGGTCGTTGCCGCTGACTGTGAAGGCCATTGGGTATTGGGCGTACTGGTCGCTCGAACTCAGGTGCACGCCGTTGTAGGTGCAGTTGAAGACGGTGTTGTCGAGCACTGCCGCATTCAGCCGGAACTGCAATCCGACCACTGCGATGCCGTGGTGGTAGCCATAGACCGTGTTGCCCACGACGGAGACCGACGAGGGGCTGCTGGAGTTGGAATTATAGCCGTACACATAGATCCCGTGACGGTTAGAGTTGCTGGAGCCGTTGTGGTGCACCAGGTTGTTGCGCACGGTCAGGCCGTACGCGGAATTGCCAGGGCTGGTCGTGTAGAGGTGGATGCCGTGCGCGGTCTTGGTCACGATCGTGTTGCCGTCGATCGCGCCGCCGATCTCGGTGCCCGTCCCCCGGACGTCGCAGGCGACACCCCGGGTTGCCGACACCGTGCCGGTGATGTCGTTGCCCGTGATGTCGACCGTGAGTTTCGCCCCGTTGTTGGCCACGACGGAAATCGCGTCCAGCGTCAAGGTGCGGATCGTGTTGTGGCGCACCGCGCCGCTCTTGAAACCAGCGGTGGCCTGCCAGACAACGGCACTGGTGGCGTGCTCGATGACGCAGTACTCCATGAGCAGCGTCTGCGAACCGACGCCCCAGTTGACCCGCACGCCGCCCCAGTTTCCCGCTGCCGGTACAGCCGCCCCCGACTTGAGGCTGATCGGCAGGGCCGCGGTGCCCGCGGCATTCAGAGACCCCTGCACGATCAGCTCCGTTCGCGTCGTATCGGCGCCGGCGTGCATGTCGTCGGCCGCGGCCGGGAAGAGGACCGTGGTGCCGGGCTGGATGCTCAGCGTGATGCCGTTCGGGACCGTCAGGTCTCCGGTGAGCGACACCGTCCCGCTCCAGGTCTCGTCTGCGGTCAGGGACCCGGACGTCGTCACGGCGCCGACGGCTGCGGGGAAGAGCAGGAACGCGGCAAGCGCCGCAATCGCACCCAACTGTCCGTGATGCTTGCCCATGAGTACCTTCTCCTCGCCGTTGCGGATGGACCGCCCCATCAGTGCTGGTCGTCGCCGGGAAACCGGTCACTAACATGCTGTTCGCCGGCCGCTGTCTGCCGGCACACCGAGGCTTCGTTGAGCGGGCACCGCGGCGCACCGGCGTGCGGACAGACGATGGGCTCGGGCGTGCGACTCCATCGGAGTGACACCGTAGCTTCCCCCCGCTCCCCTTCCCGTAGACGAAGAGTTTCGTCCCCGGGCCCCATGCTGGCGGCAGATAGTGCGATGCTACGGAACCGATCCTTCCCGGGAAGAGATCCTCCGGGACCAGGCAAGACGGCTGGAAAATTAGACGAAGGGGATTGTTCTTGTCAACAATTATCTGTGGGCGCGCGGCGCCGCTCGCCGTAGATGCGCGCCAGGATGATCCCCGAGGCGGTGGCGAGGTTGAACGAGTCGATGACCCCCGTGGACGGGATGCGCACCAGCCGGTCGCAGTGCTCGCGCGTCAGGCGGCGCAGGCCCCCGTGCTCCTCGCCGAGCACGAGGGCGACGCGGCCGGAGAAGTCCACGCGGTCGTAGTCCTCCGCCCCGGCGTCCCCGGCGGCGCCGAAGATCCAGAACCCCTCGTCATCCTTGAGCTTGCGCAGCGTCTGGACGACGTTGCCGACGCGCACCACCGGGACGTGCTCCAGGCCGCCGGCGGCGACCTTCTCGACCACCGGCGTCACGCCGGCCGAGCGATCCTTGGGGATGAGCACGGCCGCCGCCCCCGTGAGCGCGGCGTTGCGGACGACCGCGCCGAGGTTGTGAGGGTCCTGGACCCCGTCGAGCACCACCAGGAGCGCCTCCGCGCGCCCCGCGAGGCCGGCGAGGACGTCCTCCAGCTCGGCGGCGGGCCGGGCCCCGACCTCGGCCGCGACTCCCTGGTGGACCCCGCCGGCGGCCATGCGATCGAGCGCCCTCGCGTCCAGCCGCCGCACGGCCACCCCCCGGCCGCGCGCCAGCTCCTCGATCGCGCGCAGCCGCCCGCCGCGCGCCCCCTCGGCAAGGTAGAGCGTCTCGATCGGTCGGCCGGAGCGCAGCGCCTCCTCGACGGGGTGGACGCCGTAGACGATCCCGGCCCGGGGCTGGGTCATGGGTCGGATCGGCCCCTAGTCCTTCTTGAGCCGCCAGGTCGTCCCGCCGGCGCCGTCCTCGAGCAGGACCCCGCGCTCGAGCAGCTCGGCGCGCACGCGGTCGGCGGCGGCGAAGTCCCGGGCCGTGCGGGCGGCGGCGCGCTCGGCGATCTTCGCCTCGACCCAGGCGGCGTCCACGCCTTCGGCAAGGCCCGACTGCGCGTGCGCCTGCAGCCGCGCGGCCCAGTCCGCGGGGTCGCTGCCGAAGAGCCCGAGCACCCCGCCGATCCGCCGCACGGCGGCGACGAACCCGGCGAGCGTCTCGCGGTCGAGGCCGCCGGAGCGGGCCATCGCCCCGGTGACGGCGCGCGCGGCCTTGAACACCTCGCCGAGCGCGCTGGCGGTGTTGAAGTCGTCGTCCATCGCCTCGCGGAAGCGCGTCTCGAGCCCGGCGACCGCAGCGGCCGCCTCCTCGTCCCGGGGGCCGTCGGCGCCCCCCGCCGCGGGGGCCTGCGCCTCGGCGATCAGCCGGTAGAGCCGGTCGAGCGTCCGCGTCGCGTCCTCGAGCTGCTGGTCCGTGAAGTCGATCGGCGAGCGGTAGTGCGTGCCGAGCAGGAAGAAGCGCAGCGCCTCCGCGTCGAACTTCGCCAGCAGGTCGCGGATCGTGAAGAAGTTGCCGAGCGACTTGGACATCTTCTCCGCGTTGACGTTCACGAACCCGTTGTGCATCCAGATCTTCACGAAGGGCTTGCCGGTCAGCGCCTCGGTCTGCGCGATCTCGTTCTCGTGGTGCGGGAAGGCCAGGTCCTTGCCGCCGGCGTGGATGTCGAGCTGCTCGCCGAGGTGCTTCATCGCCATCGCGGAGCACTCGATGTGCCAGCCGGGGCGGCCGCGCCCCCACGGGCTCTCCCACCAGGGCTCCCCGGGCTTGGAGGACTTCCAGAGCGCGAAGTCCATGGGGTCCTCCTTGCGCTCGTCGACCTCGACGCGCGCGCCGGCGAGCATCTCCTCCAGGTCGCGCTTGCCCAGCGCGCCGTAGGTCGGGAAGGACTTCACGCGGAAGTAGACGTCGCCGTCCACGGGGTAGGCCTTGCCCCTGGCGACGAGGCCCGCGACGTGCGCGATGATCTCGGGGATGTGCTCCGTCGCCTTGGGCTCGACGTCGGCCGGGCGGATGCCGAGCGCCGTCATGTCCTTGACGTACTCGCCGATGTACAGCTCGGCCAGCTCCTTCCAGCCCATGCCCCGCTCGGCGGCGCGCTTGATGATCTTGTCGTCGATGTCCGTGAAATTGCGGACGTATTTGACCTGGTAGCCGGCGAAGGCCAGGTAGCGCCGCACGATGTCGAAGACGAGCGCGCCGCGGGCGTGCCCGAGGTGGCTCAGGTCGTAGACGGTGACCCCGCAGGCGTACATCCCGACCCGCGGGGGCGCGAGCGGGACGAACTCCTCCTTGACACCCGTGCGGGTGTTGAAGATGCGCAGCGCCATGGGCGCTTGATGATAGGGCAACGGCCCGGGTTGTCAACCGCCGCGCTGAAGCTGATCGACGG
>DATDCY010000288.1 GCA_036524115.1 bacterium
CTCGGCCCGCGCCAGTTCGCGCCGGAATGCCGCCGGGGCCAGGCGCGCCGCCCCGCGCGCTGCGAGCGCCATCCCGAAGGCCGCTGTGACGCCGATCGCGGGCGCCCCGCGCACGAGCATGTCCCGGATCGCCGCGGCGACCTCGGCCGCGGTGCGCAGCGGCCGGTAGACGACGCGCCCGGGCAGCAGCGTCTGGTCCAGCAGTTCGAGGCGTCCCCTCTTCCAGCGCAGCGTCTCGACCATCGTCCCTCCCACGAATTTCCGATAAGTATACAACACGGTCGCCTGCAGTTTCGGACGCTGATCCGGGCGAACCCTACCGGTCTTCGCCGCGGCCAAATTCCTCGAGCCACTCCTCGACTTCGTCGGGCGTCGGCGCCCCGGGTTTTTCTGGGACCGCGCCCTCCGGGAACGTCGCGGCGATCGCGGCCGCGAAGTCCTGGCTGCGCACGACGCGCGCGCCCTGGCTCGCCGCGGCCCGAGCCACGGCGCGATCCGACGTGACGACCTCGACCTGGCGCGGCCGCGCCGCCGCCCGCACCCGGCGGAGGATCAGCGCGTCCGCCGGCTCGCCCACGGCCCACTCGACGTCGATGCCGGCCCGGGACGTGCGCCGCGGCCCGTCGGCAAGCCGCCCGTAGTGGCCGTCGAAGACGAGCAGCAGCGGCTCGCGGCTGCGCCGGCGCCCGCGCCAGGCAACGAGCAGCCGCAGCAACCGCTCCTCCTTGTCGGGCTGCGAGAGCGCCAGGCCGAAGGCTCCCGCCGCCCCGATCAGGTTGTGCCCGTCGACGATCCGCACCGCGTCCTCCCGCTCTCCGCTGTCTCCGGCCGCGATTATCCGCCGGCCGCCGGCGCGGGCGCAACGGCGCGCGACACCCTGAGCGTGTGGCAAATCCCGGCCCGCGGTGCTACGCTCATGATCAATGCCCCCTTCCACGGACGCGTTGCGCGACCGGGTCCTCGCCCTGCTGCGCGCGGCGGGCGCGCGACCGATGGGCCTGCGCGACATCCAGCACCGCCTGGACGTGCCCGCCGGCGGCAAGCGCGGGCTCCAGTCGCTGTTGCGTCAGCTCTGCGAGTCGGGGGAACTGGTGCGCACGCGCGGCCGGCGCTTCGGCGCGGCCGCCGAGATGAACCTCGCCCCCGGTCGCCTGCAGGTGCACCCCGACGGCTACGGCTTCGTTGCCCTCGAGGGCGACGGCGGGGGCGACGTGTTCGTTCCCGCCCGCGAGATGGGCGGCGCCCTCCACGGCGACCGGGTCCTCGTGCGCATCGAGGGCCAGGGACGGGGGGGGCGCGGCCCCGAGGGGACGGTCATCCGCGTGCTCTCCCGCGCGCGGACGACGGTCGTCGGCCGCGTCGAGCGCACCGGCGAGTACGCCTACCTGACGCCGTCCGACCGGCGGCTGACGCAGGACGTGTTCATCCCCGACGGGCGCACCGGCGGGGCCCTGACCGGACAGGTGGTCGTCGCGGAGATCACGGCGTGGCCCGCGGCGCGCCGGCCCGCGGAGGCGACGGTCGTCGAGATCCTCGGCAAGGAGGGTGACCCCGGCGTCGCCGAGGAGGTGATCATCCGCCAGTTCGACCTGCCGCACCGCTTCCCGCGGCGGGTGCTGCTCGACGCGGAGGCCGTGCCCGCCGAGGTCGGGCCGGCGGCGCGCGCCGGCCGCAGCGACCTGCGCGGCCTGCTCACGGTGACCATCGACGGCGAGACGGCGCGCGACTTCGACGACGCGATCTCGGTCGAGCAGACTCCCAAGGCGACCTGGCTGCTGCGGGTGCACATCGCCGACGTCTCGCACTACGTCCCCGAGGGGGGGGCCATGGACCGCGAGGCCTTCGCGCGGGGGACCAGCGTCTACTTCCCCGGCCGCGTGCTGCCGATGCTTCCCGAGCGGCTCTCGAACGGGATCTGCAGCCTCAACCCCGGCGTCGACCGCCTGGCGTTCAGCGCCGTCCTCGAGTTCTCGCGCCAGGGGCGCCTGCTGCGCCACGACTTCCTCGAGACGGTCATCCACTCGGCCGCGCGGCTGACGTACACGCAGGTTGCGCGCGCCCTCGAGCAGGGCGACCCCGGCGCGCTGCCGCCGGTGCCCGGCCTCGCCGCGATGCTCGGGCAGGCGCGGGAGCTGGCCGAGACCCTGCGCGCGCAGCGGGCCCGCCGCGGCAGCATCGACTTCGACCTGCCCGAGGAGCAGATCCTCCTCGATTTGCGCGGCAACATCGCCAGCATCGCCCGCTCCGAGCGCAACGTGGCGCACCGCATCATCGAGGAGTTGATGATCGCCGCCAACGAGGCGGTGGCGGGGTACTTCGCGTGGCTGCAGGTCCCGGGCCTCTACCGCGTCCACGAGCCGCCGGCCCAGGAGAAGCTGCTCTCGTTTGCCGAGTTCGCCGCCGGGTTCGGCCACAAGCTGCGGCTGCCGCACGAGCCGTCGGCGCGCTTTCTCGCGGACTTCGTCGAGGGCCTGCGCGGCCGCCCGGAGGAGCGGGTGATCAACGAGGTGCTGCTGCGCAGCATGAAGCAGGCGGTGTACGCCGCCGACAACATCGGCCACTTCGGCCTGGCGAGCGAGGCGTACACGCACTTCACCTCGCCCATACGGCGCTACCCGGACCTGGTGGTGCACCGCCTGTTGCGCGAGCTGGTGCGGCGCGGCCGCTTCGCGCCGGCGCGCGCCGAGCAGCTCGAGGCGGCGCTGCCGGAGATCGCCGCGCACGCCTCGGCGCGCGAGCGCGTCGCGACGGAGGCCGAGCGCGAGGTGGTCGCGCTGCGCAAGGCCGAGTACCTCGCGGGACGGATCGGCGAGACGGCCGCGGGCTTCGTCACGGGCGTGACGAACTTCGGGCTCTTCGTGGAGCTGGCCGAGGTGCCGGTAGAGGGGCTCGTCCACGTGAGCACCCTCGGCGACGACTACTACCGCTTCCGCGAGGACCTGCGGGCCCTCGTCGGCGCGAACACCGGCACGACCTTCCGGCTCGGGGACGCCGTCACCGTGAAGATCGTCGCGGTGGACACGGCGCTGCGGCGCGCGGACTTCGTGCTCGTGCGCGAGCGCCAGCCCGCGGCCGGCACGGCCGAGCCCCGGCGACGAGGCCGGCGCGCACGGGAAGCGGCGGGCGGGCGCGG
>DATDCY010000289.1 GCA_036524115.1 bacterium
ACCTATGGATCCGCGCCTGCGCGCGGATCTGGAAACAGCGCGAGATCGGCGCATGAGCGCGAATCCGGAAGGACGGCAATGCGTGGTGATCGACCAGTCTGCACCTGTGGATCCGCGCCTGCGCGCGGATCTGGAGCGGGACATCGGGAATCTGCCCGACCCGCGCACCGCTGCGGCAACCGGCACGGCCGGCGCCTCGGCGTAGCTCAACACCCGCAAGGGAGAAGGAAGGAACGATGAAGACGAAGCTCATCACGACAGTGGTCCTGGCAGCAACTCTCGGTCTGGGCGGCGCGGCCCGGGCGGCGACCGACTGCGGCTCCTGCGAGCACGAGAAGGCCGCTGTCCAGGTGGCCCAGTCGGGACACGAGTCCATGGCCGGGCACGACATGAAGAAGATGGAAGGGAACCGCCACGGCACCAGGATCCGGGAGGCGAAGGTCGAGGGCTTCACGATCGAGTACTACCTGATCGACATGAGGGAGATGGCGAAGAGCCAGGAGCACATGGGCCACGAGACGGGCATGGCGAAGATGAAGTCGCATCACCTCATGACCTACGTCACCGGCGCCGACGCGAAGCCCGTGACCGACGCGAAGGTCGGCTATCTGATCGTCGGCGCCGGCGGGGCGGAGCAGAAGGCGATGGCCATGGCCATGGACGGCGGCTACGGGGCGGACGTTGACCTGACGGCAGCCGGGCCGGACAAGGTCACGGTGAAGATCGTCGCGGGGGCCAAGACGCTGCTGGACGAGTTCACCTACCCGGTGCCGAAGCAGAAGTAGCGCGGTACCCGCCGGCGCCGGTCCCCGCGGCCGGCGCCGGCGCTCGCTCCCAAGGCGCCGGGGGCGCATTGACGCGGGAAACGCGACGGCCTACCCTCAAAGTCGCTCGGCGGGCGAGAGTTGGGGGGGCGCTTCAGGATGAGATCGCCACTGAGATTCGCGCTGGGCGTCGTCGTTGCTGGCGCCCTCGCCACCGCGGTCTGGTTCGCGGGGGCCCGCCACCTGCTGGTGGATTCCTTCGAGGGGAAGTTCGCCGCCGACGTCTCGACGCGGGCCAGGATCATCGAGGAGAAGCTCGACAAGGCACTCGTCATCTCCCGGGCCGTTGCGGGTTTCATCGAGACGGTCGGCGAGGTCGATCGCGGCGCCTTCCTCTCCTTCGCCGACCAGTTCCCCGGGGAGGACGCGGGACTCATCGCACTGGCTTTCGTGCCCCGGGTGCGCGCCGGCGAGCGCGCGACGTTCGAGGCGAAGGCGCGCCGCCTCCTGGGCCGGGACGACTACGAGCTCTACGAGGGGGCGCCCGGCAAGGGCCGCCAGCGGCTCGGCGAGCGCCCGGAGTACTACCCGGTCCTCTTCACGAACACGCGCGATCCCGGGGCGCTCGTGGTCCTCGGCTACGACATCGGCTCCTCGCCGGTCCGCCGCGCCGTGCTGGAGGAGGCCGGGGACACCGGGTCGCCGGTCGTCTCCGAGCGGGTGGTTCTCGCCGGGAAGCCGGGCGTCTTCGGCTTCGTGGTCTTCGCGCCCGTCTACGAAAGGGAGGCGCCGAGGTCGACGCCGGCGCAGCGCCAGGCCGCCCTGCGGGGGTTCGTGCAGGCGATCTTCAACCCGGACGAGCTGATCGGCGCCGCGCTCCGGACGACAACGCCGGTGGGACTGCCGTTCGGCCTCCTGGACCTCTCGGCGTCGCCGGACGGGCAGGTCATCGCCTCTTGGACCGCGCGCCTCCCGTCTGCCGGGACCTGGCGGTCGCTGCTCATCCCGGCCACGGTCCGCGGCCGCGCCGAGTTCCCGTTCGCCGGGAGGCGGTGGGGGATCGAGGTCCGCCCGAATGCGGCGTACCTCGGGAACACCTACCCGGTCGCCCAGTGGTTCGTCCTGCCGATCGGCACGGTGCTGACGCTCGTGCTCGCCGCGTACGTTCACACGGTGCTCTCGCGGCGGGAAGCGCTGGTCGCCCTCAACGAGGCCCTCGGGTCGGAGATCACCAAGCGCGGGCGCGTCGAGGAGGAGCTGCGGGCGTCCGAGGAGAAGTACCGCGTCGTCGCCGACAACACCTACGACTGGGAGTTCTGGCTCGACCCGCAGGGCGCCTTCCTCTACTCCTCGCCCTCGTCCGCGCGGATCACCGGCTACGGCACGGAGGAGTTCATGGCGGACCCCGGACTGCTGGAGCGGATCATCGTCCTCGAGGACGGCGAGCTCTTCGCCCGCCACCGCCGCGAGGTGACGGTCGCGCCGGCGCATGCCGAGATCTCGTTCCGGATCCGGCGCCGCGACGGGGCGGTCCGCTGGATCGACCACGTCTGCCAGCCCATCCACGACGGCGCGGGGCGCTTCATCGGCACGCGCGGCAGCAACCGGGACGTCACGGAGAAGAAGCGCGCCGAGGAGGAGCGCGAGCGGCTGATCGCGGAGCTGCGGCAGGCGCAGCGCAGCATCCGCACGCTCGAGGGCATCCTGCCCATCTGCTCCTCGTGCAAGAAGATCAGGGACGAGCAGGACCGCTGGGTCCAGGTCGAGTCCTACGTCACGCGGCACTCGACCGCGGAGTTCTCCCACAGCATCTGCCCGGAGTGCCTGAGGAAGCTCTATCCCGAGTACGCGCAGCGCCTGGAGCGGCGCCCGCCGGAGGACTGAGCGGGGCCGCAGGAGGCGCCATAACAGACACGGCGGCGCACGCAGCGCTCGACGTTCTTCTGCACGAC
Organism: bacterium; assembly: GCA_036524115.1. Lineage (NCBI taxonomy): Bacteria > bacterium. The sequence continues at coordinate 2,717 of DATDCY010000289.1, forward strand.
GTGCAAAGGGAGGCTCCATGGACAGAACAGCGCGCGGATTTCGCCCGGTTCTCCTGCTGTCGTTGTCGGCTGGCCTGATCGTGATCGCCGCCGCCCGTCCCGCCGGGGCGGTTCCGATCTTCGCCCGGAAGTACCAGACCTCCTGCCAGACGTGCCACGTGATCTTCCCGAAGCTCAACGCTCACGGCGAGGCGTTCCGGCTGAACGGCTACCGCATGCCCGCCGGGCACGAAAAGGAGGAGCCCGTCAAGGAGAAGCCCGTCGCCCTGGGCGCCGAGGCCGACAAGCGCCTCTGGCCGGCGGCGGTGTACCCGACCGACATCCCCGGCACCGTTCCGCTCGCCGTGAACGTGAAGCTGGCGACGGTCCTGACCTCGGGCCCGGGCGGCAGGCGCACCTCGTTCGAGTTTCCCCAGGAGGTCAATCTCTTCACCGCCGGAACGCTCGGAGATGCCTTCAGCTTCTTCGGCGAGGTGACCTACGCGGAGCGCCCCGACAGCGGCAGCGACGTCGAGATCGAGCACGCGCAGCTGCAGGTCAACTCCCCCTTCGGCCCCGAGCACCTCGTCAATTTCAAGATCGGGAAGTTCGCGCCCGACCTGGACGCCGGCGTCCAGGAGATGTGGCTCATGACCGACAACGGCATCGGCACGATCTTCTCCTACAACCCGATCGGGTTCCACGGCGGGACCGGCCTCTCCGACAAAGGCGGCATCAGCCTGCCGGCGAACGTCAAGGGCATCGAGATCTACGGCGTGGCGGCGCACCGGCTCTTCTACACGATCGGCGCCTGCAACGGGATGGGCCCGGGGGCGACCGGCGAGACGGCCGACGGCAACAACCGCCGGGACTATTACGCGCGCGTCGACTACAAGTTCGGTGGCATGGGGCTCGACGGCTCGGAGAGCGGCGGGGAGGGCGGTGAGATGGCCGGCATGGCAGGAATGGCCGGCACGGCCGACATGCCGGCCATGAGTGGCGAGGCGCACGCCTCCAAGAACTGGCGCGAAAGCTCCCTGCGCGTCGGCCTGCTCGGCTATACCGGCGACGGGTCGAAGATAGACTTCGCGGTTGCCGACGCCTCGGGTAACCCCTTCACGATGCAGGACCGGCGCTACAACCGCATCGGTCTCTTCGCTTCGTGGTACTTCCGGGATCTCAACGTCTTCGGCGTCGCCCTCCACGGCACCGACCGGCTGCGGCTGCTCGACAGCCAAACCAGCGCCAGGATCGACGAGACCACCCGCGGCTACGACGCCTGGTTCGCCCAGGCCGACTATGTCCTGACCCCGGCGCTCCAGGGCTCGGTGCGCTACGAGAATCTCGATGCCGCAGATTCGCACGCCGATACGCTGCAGTTCCTGAACCTGAATCTCAGCGTGCTCGTGCGCGCCAACATCAAAGTGATGCTCGAGTATCGCGCCGACCTCGGGGACACGCAGGACTACAGCGTCGCCGGGGTGGTGCGGTTCGCCATCTGAGGCGCGGTTCCGGGATCGGGGCCGCGCCGGCCTAGGCCTCGTCGGCCGGGCGGCGTCCCGCGCGGCGCGCCAGCGCCGTTTCGAGCCTCTCGAGGAGCGCCTGCAGCCGGTAGGGCTTCTGGATGAACCCGGCCAGCCCCTTGCCGATGAAGCGGTTCACCGCGTCCTGCTCGTTGAAGCCGCTCGAGAGGATCACGGGGACGGTCTCGTCGATGCGCCGCATCTCGCGGAAGGCCTCCTCGCCGCCCATGCGCGGCATCGTCATGTCGAGGATGACCGCCGCGAGCCGCCCGGCGTTGGCGCGGAAGACTTCGACGCCCTCCGCGCCGTCGCAGGCGGTGAGCACGCTGTAGCCGGCCTCCTCGAGCATCGAGCGCGTCGTCTCCCGGACCATGGGCTCGTCGTCGACGACCAGCACGGTCCCGCGCGCCCCCGCCTGGCCGGGCGCGGCTGCCGTCGCCGCCTCGGGGTGCCCGGCCGCGGGCTCGCGCGCGCCCAGCAGGGCCGGGAGGAGCACCTTGAACGTGCTCCCGCGGCCGGGCTCGCTGTAGACCTTGATCGCGCCGTGGTGCCCCCGCACGATGCCCAGCACCGCCGCCAGCCCGAGCCCGCGGCCGGTGTGCTTCGTCGTGAAGAACGGGTCGAAGATCCGCGCCCGCGTCGCCTCGTCCATCCCGGCGCCGTTGTCCGAGACCTCCACGAACACGTGCGGGCCGGGCTCGAGCCGGTCGCTCAGCACCAGCGAGCCGAGGTAGGCCGGGTCGACGTCGATCACCCCCGTGGCCACGGTGATCGTCCCCTCCGCCTCGCCGAGCGCGTCCGAGGCGTTGGTGATCAGGTTCATCACGACCTGCCTGATCTGGGTCGCGTCGGCCTCGACCGGCGGTAGATCGGCCGCGAGGTGGTAGCGCACCGTGGCCCTCTTGGAGACGACGGTGGCGAGCAGGTGCCCGATCTCCTCGACGACCCGCGAGAGGTTGATCGGCTCGACCACGAAGCGCCCCTTCCCGGAGTACGCCAGCATCTGGTTCGTCAGGTCCGCCGCCCGCTGCGCCGCGCGGTCCACGGACTTGAGGAAGGGGCGGGCGGGCGACTCCGGCGCCGTCTTCGCCAGCGCGAGGTCCGTGTTGCCGAGGATGCCCATGAGCAGGTTGTTGAAATCGTGGGCGATGCCGCCGGCGAGGATGCCGAGGCTCTCCATCTTCTGGGTCTGCTGGATGCGCTCCTCGAGCCGACGGCGCTCGGCCTCCGCCTTCTTCTGCTCGGTCGTGTTCTCGACCAGTTCGATGAAGCCGTGCGCCGCGCCGTCGGGACCGAGCACGGGGAAGGCCTGGATCCGCACCGAGAGCGCGCTGCCGTCGGGACGGACCACGCTCCTCTCGACGACGGCCTTCTTCCGCGTCGCGATGGCCACCGCTCCCGGGCAGTCCGGACAGACCGCGCTGCGGCCGTGCACCGCCGCGTAGCAGAGCTTGCCGGTGGCGTCCTGCCCGGGCTCCCGGACCAGCCGGCGGTGGGCCGCGTTCGCCATGACGATCCGGAACCGGGTGTCGATGAGCGTGATGCCGTGGTCGATGTTCTCGACCAGGGTCCGATACCGCGCCTCGCTCTCGCGCAGCGCCTCCTCGGCGCGCCGGCGCGCCGTGATGTCGCGGACGACCTCGATGCCGCCCGTGATCCGGCCGTCCGGATCGCGCAGGAGCGACGTCGAGACCTCGACGTCGAGGGCGCCGGCCGGGGTCCGCAGGGTCCTGCCCTCCGTGCAGCCGGTCCCCTCGCGGAAGGAGCGCGCGAGCAGGCACTCCTCCACGCCGCTGGGGCGCATGGCGGCGCACGACTCGCCCGCGTGCTCGCCGACCATCGCGCGGTGCGCGGGGTTCTGGTAGAGCACCCGGTGGTCGGGCCCCTCGATGCCGATGCCGTCGCCGATGGCCGTCAGGATCCCCTCGCTCCGCGTCTTCTCCTCCGTCGCCTGGCGCAGCAGCTCGCCCCAGAACGCCCAGATGAAGAACGGGATCGCCCAGATGCCGAGATTGTGGCGGACCGGCGCGAAGAGCCCGCGGTACGCGGCGTCGCCGAGGGAGAGGTTGATGAGCATCAGGAATTCGTCGAGGAAGATGAAGACGAAACCCGCGTAGACCGCGGGCTGCACCTTTCGCGTCGTGGGGGCGGCCGTCGCCAGCCGCGCGACGACGAAGCCCATGAAGACGAAGGCGGCGAGCCGGAACGCGAAATCGCCCCAGAACAGGCCGAACCGCGCGCCACCCGCGAGCATCTCGGGATGACTGTCGAGGAAGCGGACCCACAGGGGCGCCGTGATCAGATACAGCGCGACGAAGGCGCCGACGCCGGCGCGCAGGTAGGTCCGACCGGCGTTCTTCCCCGGGAGGTAGTAGCGCAGGTACGCAAAGCCGAGGATGACGCGCCCGATGTCCGTGAGCGCGTGCTCGAGCGGCGGGAAGACGCGGTAGGAGAGCAGGGGCGGGAACCAGCCGCGCCAGGCGCCGTACTCCATGAGGAACATCACCGCCTCGCGGGCGCCGCCGACCGTCGCGGCCACCGCGATCGTCAGGTCGCGCCTGTCCCGCAGCCGGCCGTACTGCTGGTAGGCGACGGCGCAAAGCCCCGCCCAGAAGAAGAGCGCCAGCAGGAAGCGGACGGCGTTGTTCCCCGGGTCCTCGCCGCCGCCTCCAAATTGCTCGAGTAGATATAGTAACTCGTTTGTCACAATCACGTTTACTACCCTGCGTTCGCGATGCTGTCAAACGGAGGGTCGGTCGCCCCCCCGGGGCGCCGGTCAGTGCCTGCGCGTTGCCAGAGCCACGAAGGCGGCGCCGATGCCATGCCGGTGCGGCCAGGAACGCAGGAAGCCCTCGGGCGTCCGCAGTTCCGCCGCGTTGAGGATGCCGCTCGCGCCCGGCCCGGCAGCCGCCATGTCGACGGCGGCGAAGTCCGCGTGCGCCGCGACGAAGCGCGCGATCACCTCCTCGCCCTCCTCCGGCTCGGTCGAGCAGGTGCTGTAGACGACGCGGCCGCCGGGGGGCAGCAGCGCCGCGGCGCGCTCGAGCAGCCGCAGCTGCGTCGCGGCGAGGCGTCGTGGGTCGGCGGCGCGCTTGGCCCACTTGACCTCGGGGTGGCGCGGGATGGTGCCGAGCGCGCTGCAGGGCGCGTCGAGGAGCACGGCGTCGAAGCGCTCGCCGGCGAGCGTCGCCTCGTCGAGCAGGTCGCCGCGCCGCGCCTCGATCCCGCGGGCGCCGAGGCGCGCCGCGTTCTCCCCGAGCAGCGCCAGCCTGCGCGCATCGCGGTCGAGCGCGACGATGGCAGCCGCGTTCCCGGCCAGCTCCGCGATCTGCGTCGTCTTGCCGCCGACTCCGGCGCAGGCGTCGAGGATGCGCTCGCCCGGCCGCGGCGCGAGCGCGAGGGCGGCGAGCTGCGAAGACTCGTCCTGCAGATAGAGTGCGCCGTCGCGAAAGAGCGCGGTCTCCGTCAGCGTCCCGGAGCCGCCGACGTGGAGGCAGGCCGGCGCGTAGCGCCCGGGCGTGGTGTCGAATCCTGCGGCGGCCAGCGCGTCGCGGGCGGCGTCCACCGGGGAGCGCAGCGGGTTGACACGCACGTGCGGCGGCGGGAACTCGTTCATCGCCTCGAGGAGCCGCCCCGTCTCGTCCTCGCCGAGGCGCGCGATCCAGCGGCGCACCAGCCACGGGGGGAAGGAGTGCAGCGCGGCCAGCCAGGCGGCGGCGTCCTCGAAGTCCTCGCGCCGCGGCGGGGCGAGGGACTCGGGGCCGGCGCGGCGGAGCAGCCAGTTGACGAAGCCGGCTGTTCGCGGCTCGAGCGCCCGCGCCAGCTCGACGCTCGCGGAGACTGCGGCGTACGCCGGGACGGAGGGGGTGAAGATGAGCTGGTAGACGCCGATCCGGGCGGCGGCGAGGGCAGGGCGCGAGATCCTCTCCGGCGGCTTGCCGGATGCCCCCTCGATGGCCCGGTCGACGCGCGACAGATGGCGGACGACGCCGTGGGCCAGCTCGGCGGCGAAGCGGGCGTCCCGCGGCTCGAGTCGCTCGCCCTGTCGGCCCGGTATGGGGAGCGGCCGTTCCCCGAGGAGCCCGGCGAGCGTCCGCGCGGCCGCGAGGCGCGAGGCAGTGCCTGACGACATGCCGGCTAGATAGCATGATGTGCCGCAGGATTCAAGCCGAGATAAAAAATTGAGAAAAAGTGAAAAATAGCGAGTATTATGTCGATAGGTGAAAACGTACTGCGAATATGGTTTTTCTGATGCGCCAATATGTGGTGATGATGTGACAAGATATATTTTCTGTATTGATGGAATCGCTATCAACCCCTATATTAGCGGCTCGTTAGCAGTCAAAGACGGGGAGTGCTAAGCCGGACTCCCCATGGGTCCACCACGGTAACCACAAAGGTGCGAAAGGAGAACGACAAGATGGCCAAGATTCGTCCCCTGCACGATCGGATCCTCGTGAAGCGTCTCGAGGAGCAGGAGAAGACCAAGGGCGGCATCATCATCCCCGACTCGGCGAAGGAGAAGCCGATCATGGGCGAGGTGGTCGCGACCGGCAAGGGCAAGGTGAAGGACGACGGCACGATCCTGGCGCTCGACGTGAAGAAGGGCGACAAGATCCTCTTCGGCAAGTACAGCGGCACCGAGGTCAAGGTCGAGGACGAGGAGTACCTGATCCTGCGCGAGGACGACATCCTCGGCGTGATCGAGAAGTAGTTCCCGGCCGCCGCACGAACTGACGGATCACAACGGAGGATACGAAGACATGGCCAAGATGCTCAAGTACAACGAGGAGGGGCGCGCCGCCATCCTCAAGGGCGTGAACCAGCTGGCGAACGCGGTGAAGGTCACGCTCGGCCCCAAGGGCCGCAACGTCGTCATCGACAAGAAGTTCGGCTCGCCGACGATCACGAAGGACGGCGTCTCGGTCGCCAAGGAGATCGAGCTGCAGGACCCCTTCGAGAACATGGGCGCCCAGCTCGTGCGTGAGGTCGCCTCGAAGACCTCGGACGTCGCCGGCGACGGCACCACGACCGCGACCGTGCTCGCCCAGGCGATCTACGCCGAGGGCATCAAGAACGTCACGGCTGGCGCCAACCCGATGGACCTCAAGCGCGGCGTGGACCAGGCGGTGGAGGCGGTGGTCAAGCAGCTCAAGAAGCTCTCCAAGCCGATCAAGGACAAGAAGGAGATCTCGCAGGTCGGGTCGATCTCGGCGAACAACGACTCCACCATCGGCGACATCATCGCCGAGGCGATGGAGAAGGTCGGCAAGGACGGCGTGATCACGGTCGAGGAGGCCAAGGGCACCGAGACCAACCTCGAGGTCGTCGAGGGGATGCAGTTCGACCGCGGGTATCTCTCTCCGTACTTCGTGACCAAGCCGGAGCGGATGGAGGCGATCCTCGAGGACGCGTACATCCTCATCAACGAGAAGAAGATCTCCTCGATGAAGGACCTGCTGCCGATCCTCGAGCAGATCGCGAAGATGGGCAAGCCCCTGCTCATCCTGGCCGAGGAGGTCGAGGGCGAGGCGCTGGCGACGCTCGTCGTCAACAAGCTGCGCGGCACGCTGAACGCCGCGGCCGTCAAGGCCCCGGGCTTCGGCGACCGGCGCAAGGCGATGCTCGAGGACATCGCGATCCTCACCGGCGGCAAGCTGATCACCGAGGACCTCGGGATCAAGCTCGAGAACGTGAAGCTGGCGGACCTGGGCCGCGCCAAGCGGATCACGATCGACAAGGACAACACGACGATCGTCGAGGGCGCCGGCAAGCCGGGCGACATCGAGGGCCGCGTGAAGGTCATCCGCGCGCAGATCGAGGAGAGCACCTCGGACTACGACAAGGAGAAGCTCCAGGAGCGCCTCGCGAAGCTCGTCGGCGGCGTGGCGGTGATCAACGTCGGCGCCTCGACCGAGACCGAGATGAAGGAGAAGAAGGCCCGCGTCGAGGACGCGCTGAACGCGACGCGCGCGGCCGTTGAGGAGGGCATCGTCCCCGGCGGCGGCGTGGCGCTGCTGCGCTGCATCCCGGCGCTGGACGAGCTGAAGCTCGCCGGCGACCAGGCGGTGGGCGTGGGCATCGTCAAGCGGGCGCTCGAGGAGCCGATCCGGCAGATCGTCGTCAACGCCGGGGTCGAGGGCGCGGTGATCGTGCAGGAGGTCAAGAAGAACAAGAAGGCCTCCTACGGGTTCAACGCGGCGAGCGAGGAGTACGGCGACATGATCGAGGCGGGCATCATCGACCCGACCAAGGTCACGCGCACGGCGCTGCAGAACGCGGCGTCGATCGCCGGCCTGATGATCACCACCGAGTGCCTCGTGGCGGACAAGCCCGAGGAGGAGAAGAAGATGCCCGGCGGCATGCCCGGTGGCATGGGCGGCATGGGCGGCGGCGACATGTACTAGACCGACAACGGGTGGGGGCGGGCGCAGGTCCGTCCCCATCGGCTGTCGCGGCCGGCCACCACGGGCGGCCGATACCGATACAGGGGCG
>DATDCY010000290.1 GCA_036524115.1 bacterium
CTGCGACGTGGTGGCGGTCGGTCCGGACGCGGGCGCGGGCCAGCGCCCGGGCCGGGCGGAGCGGGGCCTGCCGGCGTCCACCGCCGCGCCTTACGCGCCAAGTCCTTCGAAGAGCGCCGTCGAGAGGTAGCGCTCGGCCAGATCCGGGAGGATCGTCACGATCGTCTTGCCCGCGAATTCCGGCTGCCGGGCGAGCCTCGCGGCGACGGCCGCCGCCGCCCCCGACGAGATGCCGACGAGGAGCCCCTCCTCGCGCGCAAGCCGCCGCGCGTACTCGATCGCCTCCGCGCTCTCGACCTGCTCGACGCGGTCGACGACCGACAGATCGAGCGTTTCCGGGATGAAGCCGGCGCCGATGCCCTGGATCTTGTGCGGGCCCGGCTTGAGCGGCTGGCCGGCGAGCTTCTGGGTGATCACCGGGCTCTCCTTCGGCTCGACGGCGACCGAGACGATCTTCCTGCCCCTGACGTTCTTGAGGTAGCGCGAGACGCCGCTGATCGTGCCGCCGGTGCCGACACCCGAGACCAGCACGTCGATCCCGCCGTCGGTGTCGTTCCAGATCTCGGGACCCGTGGTCTGCTCGTGGATCGCGGGGTTCGCCGCGTTCCTGAACTGCTGCGGCAGGAACCAGCGCTTGCGGTCGGACGCGGCGATCTCCTCGGCCCGCGCGACCGCCCCCTTCATCCCCTCGGCGCCCGGCGTGAGGATCAGGTTCGCCCCGAGCGCCGCGAGCACGCGCCGCCGCTCGATGCTGAAGGTCTCGGGCATGGTCAGCGTCAGCCGGTAGCCGCGCGCCGCGCAGACGAACGCCAGGGCAATGCCGGTGTTGCCGCTCGTGGGCTCGATGATCTCGATGCCCGGCTTGAGCACGCCGCGCTTCTCGGCGTCCCAGATCATGTTCGCGCCGATGCGGCACTTGACCGAATACGCCGGGTTGCGCCCCTCGACCTTGCCGAGCACCGTCGCGGCGCCGCCGTCGGTGACGCGGTTGAGCCGCACCAGCGGCGTGTTGCCGATCGACTGCGAGTTGTCCGGATAGATGCGTGCCATGCCCGTCGCCTCCCGCGCCCCGCCCGCCTAGGCCGACCTGCCGAGCGCCTGCTCGATGTCCGCGATGATGTCCCCGACGTGCTCGATCCCGATCGAGAGCCGGATGAAGTCCGGCGTCACGCCCGTCGCCAGCTGCTCCTGCGCCGAGAGCTGCTGGTGGGTCGTGCTCGCCGGATGGATCGCCAGCGACTTGGCGTCGCCGACGTTCGCCAGGTGCGAGACGAGCCCCAGCGAGTCGATGAACTTCTTCCCCGCCTCGATGCCGCCCTTGATGCCGAAGCCGATGATCGCGCCGGCTCCGCGCGGCAGGTAGCGCGCGACACGCTCCCGCTCCGCGCTCGAGGGCAGCCCCGGGTAGTTGACCCAGGCGACGCGCGGATGCTTCTCGAGCCACGCGGCGACCGCGAGCGCGTTCTCGGCGTGGCGCGGCATCCGCAGGTGCAGCGTCTCGAGCCCCTGGAGGAAGAGCCAGGCGTTGAACGGGCTCAGCGCCGGGCCCAGGTCGCGCAGCAGCGTCACCCGCGCCTTGATGATGTACGCGATGTTGCCCAGCGGCTTGAGCGCCTCGACGAAGTCGAGCCCGTGGTAGCTCGGTTCCGGCCCGGCAACGAGCGGGAAGCGCCCGTTCGTCCAGTCGAACTTCCCGGAGTCGACGATGACGCCGCCGAGCGACGTGCCGTGGCCGCCGATGAACTTCGTGGCCGAGTAGACCACGATATCCGCACCGTGATCGATGGGCCGCAGCAGGTACGGCGAGACCGTGTTGTCGATGACCAGCGGCACGCCGGCCGCGTGGGCGACGCCGGCAAGCCCGGCGATGTCCGCGACGTCGAGCTTCGGGTTGCCGATCGACTCCGCGTAGACCGCGCGCGTCTTCGGTCCGATGGCGGCGCGGACGGCCTCGAGGTCGTTGGAGCGCACGAACTTCACCTGCACGCCGAGCCGCTGGAACGTGTAATGGAAGAGGTTGTAGGTGCCGCCGTAGAGGTTGTCGGCCGAGACGATCTCGTCGCCCGTCTGTGCGATGTTCAGGAGCGCGAGGGTGATCGCGGACTGGCCGCTGGCGACGGCGAGCGCCCCGACGCCGCCGTCGAGCGCGGCCATGCGCTTCTCGAAGACGTCGGTCGTCGGGTTCATGAGACGCGTGTAGATGTTTCCGAACTCCTTGAGGCCGAAGAGGTTCGCGGCATGCTCGGTATCGTGGAACTGATAGCTCGTCGTCTGGTAGATCGGCACCGCCCGCGCGCCTGTCGTCGGGTCGGCCTGCTGGCCGCCGTGCAGCGCAATCGTGTCAACGTGAAGTTTCTCGCTCATGGTGCCCCCCTCTTCTCGCTCTTTGCTGTTCGATCACTACTATCTCTATAGTATTTGTAGTATTGCATCGTGGCGCAGGTTTGTCAAGGAGAATTTCCCGAGAAAAAAAATCTATATCTTTTCTATTGTAATCATCGTAATATTATTTCCGATGAAGATGTCCACGCGGGCGCGATACGGGCTGCGGCTCATGGTCGATCTCGCCGTCAAGCACGGCAAGGGACCGATCCTCCTGAAGGACGTCAGCCGCAGCCAGGAAATTTCCGAGAAATACCTGAGCCAGATCATCATCCCGCTGAAGACCGCGGGGCTCGTCAAGTCCTTTCGCGGCGCCCACGGCGGGTACACGCTGCAGCGCGACCCGGAGAAGATCACGCTTCTCGAGGTGGTCTCCGCTCTCGAGGGCGACCTGAGCCTTGTCGAGTGCGTGACCGCGCCGGCAGTGTGCCACCGCACCGACGTCTGCGTCACCCAAGGGGTCTGGTGCCAGGTCTCGCGCGCCATCGCCGAGACGCTCGAGCGCATCACGCTCGCCGATCTCGTGACGCAGCACAACGCCCTCCCCCGCAACGCCCACACGTATTCGATTTAGCCCGGGCCGCTGGCAGGCCCTGACGCGCCCTGGCGGCGTTGCGGGTCGGGCTGCTTGTGCGGCGGGCACCAGCCCGCCTCCGCGCGCCCATCCCCGCTGCCTTGCCAGGACACGTCATGACGCTGCCATCGGGGCCGGGCAGCACGTTCGCGGGTACGGTTAGGACGAATCATGACGCTCCTGACTGATCGGGGCAGACGATTCCAGGAAGTGACCGTGTAGCGGCTTGCCGGGACGCGTCATGACGCTCCTGATCGGCCGGCGGATGTGCTATCATTTTTGTCCAATCGTTCCACGCACTCGAGACGCTGACCGGGAGACGATCATGAGCGCAGCACGCAGGGTCATCATCGCGCCTTCCATCCTCTCCGCCGACTTCTCGCGCCTCGGCGAGGAAGTCCGCGCCGTCGAGGCCGCGGGGGCGGACTGGATGCACCTCGACGTCATGGACGGCCACTTCGTGCCGAACCTCACCATCGGCCCCGGCATCGTCAAGGCGGTCGACCGCGTCACGAACCTGCCGCTGGACGTGCACCTGATGATCGACAACCCCGCGGAGTTCATCGAGGAGTTCGCGCGCGCCGGCGCCGACTACCTGGTCGTGCACCAGGAGGGACAGCCGCACCTGCACCGGCTCGCCGGCCGAATCCGCGAGCTGGGCGCGAAGGCCGGCGTCGCGCTCAACCCGGCGACGCCGCTGAGCACGGTGGAGGACATCCTCCCGGAGATCGACCTGCTGCTGATCATGTCGGTCAACCCCGGCTTCGGCGGGCAGGCCTTCATCCCCGCGGCGGTGGCCAAGCTGCGCGCCGCCCGGCTGCTGATCGACCGCGTCAACCCGGCCTGCCTCCTGGAGATCGACGGGGGGATCAAGGCCGACAACGCCGCGCTCGTGCGCGAGGCGGGCGTCGACGCCATCGTCTCGGGCTCGGGCATCTACGGCCACCGCGACTACCGCGCCATGATCGCCGCGCTCAGGGGGGACGCACGATGACGACCGTGACCGCGCAGGCCGCCGGGCTGCTGCGCCTGCTCAAGCGCACCGGAGCCCTGCTCGAGGGGCACTTCCTGCTCTCCTCCGGCCTGCACAGCGACCGCTACTTCCAGTGCGCGCGCCTGCTCCAGCACCCGCGGCACGCGGCGCGCGTGGGACGCGAGCTGGCCGCGCTCTGCCGGCCGCTCGGCGCCGGGCTCGTCGTCTCGCCGGCGCTCGGCGGCGTGATCATCGGCCACGAGGTGGGCCGCGCGCTCGGCGTGCGCGCGATCTTCACCGAGCGCGAGCAGGGCGTGATGCGCCTGCGCCGCGGCTTCGAGATCGCCGAGGGCGAGCAGGTGCTGGTCGTCGAGGACGTGGTGACCACGGGCAAGTCGACGCTCGAGGCGGCCGCGGCGGTCACCGCGGCCGGCGGGCGCGTCGTCGGCCTCGCGAGCATCGTCGACCGCAGCGGCGGTGTCGCGTTCCCCTATCCGTTCCGCGCGCTGCTGCGGCTGCGGGTGGCGACGTACCCGCCCGAGGACTGCCCGCTCTGCCGCGAGGGGAAGCTCCCGGCGGTGAAGCCCGGCAGCCGCGAAAACCCGCAGTGCGCGCCGGCACGGACGGGTGGAAGATAGCGGGCACTTCCCCGAGCGCTGGGCGGCGGTCCAGGAGTCGATCGCGCGGGTCGCCGGCATCTCCCTGCTGACCTACGACCGGCACGGCGCCCTGCGGGCGGCCGCCGGCCACCCCGAGCTGTGCCGCATCATGGAGTCGAGCCCGGAGGGCGCACGCCGCTGTGCCGCCGACTGCCACAGCCGTCGCCGCGCGGTGCGCGACGGAGGGGCCACCGTCTTCTTCCGGTGCCACGCCGGTCTGCACTGCTTCGCGGCGGCGCTCCCGGGCGACGGAGAGGGCCGGGCCACGCTGCTCGGCGGTCTCGCGCTCGAGCGCGCGGGCGACATCGACCTCGTGGCCGAGATTGCGCGGTCGCTCGAACTCCCCGCGGCCGCGCTGCGCCGCGCCGTGGGCGACCTGCCGTTCGCCTCGCCCCGCCTGATCGCCGATGCCGCGGAGCTGACGACCCGCGCGGCGGAGACGATCTTTGCCGGCGAGCAGGCGCTCGCGGCGGAGCGCTCGCGCGTCGCGGTCCTCTCTTCGCTGCTCGCCCTCGGCGCGGACCTGGCGCGCGAGCGCGACCCGCACGAGGTCTGCAGCGCCCTGCTGGACGCCGCCTCGATCGTTGCGGAGCTGCGCGGGGCCTGCGTCCTGGTGCGCGACGAGGCCGCGGCGCGCTTCCGGCTGCGCGCCTCCTGCGGCGCCCCGCCGGCGCAGCTCCCGCTCGCGGGGCTCGCCGCCAGCAGCCCCCTGCTGCGTCCCGCCCTGGGGGCGGAGGCGCAGGCGCTCGTGACCGAGCGCTCGCACATCGCCGGGGAGGGCTTCCCGCCGGGCACGGCCTCCGTGACGCTCTTCCCCGTCCGGGCCGGCGACCGCGTGCTCGCCGTGCTCTGCGTGCTCGACACGTCGCTCGGCGCAGCCCAGTGCGAGGCGCTCGCCGCGCTCTGCCGGCAGGCGGCGCTCTCCCTGAGCAACGCGCTGCTGCGCGAGCAGCTCGAGCGGCGCACGCGCGAGCTCGAGCGCTCGGTCGGCATCCGCGACCGGCTCGCGCCCCTGCTGGAGTGGGAGGAGGTCCTCGACGCCGTCCTCGAGGAGGCCGTGCGCCAGGCGCGCGCCCGCGAGGCGTCGCTGATGCTCCTCGACCGCGGCGACCGCTCGCTCCGCATCGCCCGCGCCCGCGGGCCGCGCAGCGTTGCCCTGCGCGAGGTGTCGGTCCCCGCGGGCGAGGGGATCGCCGGGCGCGTGGCGGCCGAGGGACGGCCCCTGCTCGTCGAGGAGATCGAACGCGACGAGCGCCTGCGGCGGCCGCGGCGGCCGCGCTACCGCACGGGGTCGTTCCTCGTCGTGCCGCTGCTCGTGCGCCGGCGGGTCGTCGGCGTCATCAACCTGGCGGACAAGGAGACCGACGCGGCGTTTTCGACGGAGGACCTCGAGGCGGTGCTGACGGTGACCGCCAACGCCTCCTGGGCGCTCCAGCGCTCGGCGCTCCACGGGCGGGTGCAGAGGCTGCGCGAGCAGGCGGTGACCGACCCGCTGACGAAGCTCGCAAACCGCCGCTACCTGGAAGCGCGGCTGCGCGAGGAGATGGGCCGCACGAACCGCCACGGCGCCCCGTTCGCGCTGACGATGATCGACGTCGACGCCTTCAAGGAGTTCAACGACCGCCAGGGGCACCCCGCGGGCGATGCGCTGCTCGCCGCGATCGCCGGCGTCGTCCGCGGGGCGGCGCGCGACATCGACCTGGTGGCCCGCTACGGCGGCGACGAGTTCGCCATCGTCTCGCCCCAGACCAGCGCGCCGGCCGCGCTGTCGTTCGCCGAGCGGATCCGCGAGGCCGTCGCGACCCATCGCTTCGGCCTCGCCGGCCTGCCCGAGGCGGGGGGCATCACCCTCAGCGCGGGGGTCGCCGGGTACCCGGCGGATGCCGGGGACCTCGAGGGACTGGTGCGCGCCGCCGACGCGGCGCTCTACCAGGCGAAGGCCGGAGGAAGGAACCGCGTCCAGCGGGCCGGGCCGTGAGCGCGCCGTTCCCGCGCCTGCGGGGGCGCCTGCTCCTCGGGACCGCCCTCGCCGCCGTGGCGTTCCATTGGCTGCGGCTCTGGCTCTTCCCCGCCCCGCCGCCGGACGTGCGCCCGCTGCTCCCCGTTGCCTTCCCCGGGGCCGCGGCGTTCGGCGCGCGCGGCGGCGAGCCGCCGCGCTGGACGGCCGAGGTGCCGGCGGCGCGCGGCGCGACGGTCCCCGGAGGCGTCGTGGTGTCGAGCGCCGATCTCGCCCCGGACGTGCGCGGCTACGCGGGCCCGGTGCCGGTGCTCGTCGGTCTCGCCCCCGATGGGACGATCACCGGCGTGGCCCTGGCGCCGAACAACGAGACGCCCTCGTACGCGGCGCGGATCGACCGGGAGGGCTTCCTCCGCCAGTTCACCGGGCGCAGGGCCGGCGATCCGCTCGTCCTCGGCCAGGACGTCGACGGCGTGACCCGCGCGACCGTCACCGCGACGGCGATCGCGGCGGGCGTGCGCCGCTCGGCGCGCGTGGCGACGCGGGACATCCTGCGCCTCCCCGTCCCGCCGGAGCCGGTGACGCTGGCTCCCGTGGCGTGGGTCGGGGTCGCGGCGATCGCCGCGACGGTCCTGCTGGGCTTCGCATCGCTCGTTGCCGGCGCGCCCGCGCTGCGCTGGGCATCGTTCGCCGTCTCCCTCGGCGTGCTCGGCCTGTGGCAGAAGACCTGGGTCTCCGCGGTCAACGTGGCCAACGCCCTGCTCTGGCGCTGGCCCGCCGCGGCGGAGCGCCTGCCGTGGTACCTGCTCTTCGGCGCGGCTGTGGCGTACGCGGTCCTCTGGCGCAATCTCTACTGCGCCCGCCTCTGCCCGTTCGGCGCGCTGCAGGAACTGCTGCACGCGATCGTCCCGTGGCGCCTCGCCGCCGCGCCCGAGGAGGATCGCGGCGCCCGTCGCCTGCGCATCGCCTTCCTCTGGCTGGCGACGGTGGCGGTCTTCGCGTTCGGGATCGCCGAGGCGGCCAACTACGAGCCCTTCAGCACGGCGTTCGACTGGGTCGGCGGCCGGCTGCAGTGGGCGCTGCTCGGAGCGGTGCTGCTGCTCGCGCTGGCGCGCCACCGCCCCTGGTGCCGCTACTTCTGCCCGACGGGCACGTGCCTGCAGCTGCTCGGGCGGATGCGGACCCTCAACCCCTTCGACTAGACGCCCGCGGGCCGGCCGGGCGCGCCTTCCCCCGGCCGGCCCGTCGCGCCATCAGTAGACCTGGATGTACCGGACCGCGCTCCAGCCGCTCGAGTGGTCGGTGTCGGCGGGGAAGGTGGCCTTGATCCGGTACTTGCCCCGAAGCGTGGGCAGCCAGACGTTGCGGTAGGTGCTCGTCGACGTCAGGATCTTGTAGAAGCGGCGGTAGCCCCGCCAGATGGTCGTCTGCCGCTCGACAACCAGGACGACCTTGCCCAGCGTCACCCCGTCACCCAGCAGCCGGTGGTTGGGCGCCACGCCCCCGCTGGCGGTCACCGACCTCCCGAGCGGGTAGCGGAACCAGTTCCCCAGCCGTCCCGTGTAGCCGACGAGGTTCAACGAGACCACCGGCTTGACGCCGAGGGTGAACTCGACGTTCCCCTTGGACCGCCAGAGCGCCCGGTAGACCGTGTTCTTCTTCGGCGCCACGGGCGTGGCATAGGCGAAGGACCCATCCGCCCCCGTCGTCGCGGAGCCGAGGTCGGTGTAGGTCGTGGCCGTGGGCAGCCGGTAGCTCAGCAGCACGGTCTCGCCGACAACCGGCGTGTCGCCGAGCGCGGTGCTGCTGATGAGCGACCCGCGCAGCGTCGTCGACTTGTTGTAGAGGATCGGGTTGGCGACGGCCCTGAAGCTCAGGGTCACCGGCGCCATCTGCAGCACGAACGTGCTCATCGCCGGCGGGTAGGTCGTGCCGGCGATGGTCTCGCCCGGCCACTCGGCCTTGTAGATCGTGTCGTCGTCCTGGGTCAGGCCGGCGAGCACGAAGGAGCCGTCGGCCTGGACGGTCGCCGGCCCGATGACGGTGTACGCCGCGTCCGTCACCAGGCGCTTGCTCAACGTGATCGCCGTCGTCTGCGGCTGCAGGGGCGTCCCGTTGCTCGTCAGCCAGCCGCTGAGCGTCGCCGTGGCGCCGCCGTACGGCAGCGGGTTCGGTTCGCCGCCGAGGGTGATCGAGGAGGGGACGTCGGTGCTGGTGAAGGTGACGTTGACGCTCTTGAGCAGCGGGCTTGCCGGCGGCGAGCCCGCTGCCGGCGTGAAGGTGAAGAGGAGCGTGAGCGGGCCGCTGGTGTTGGGCACCAGCCCGCTCAGCGTCACGGGCGTGGCGGCGACGGGCTGGTCGGCGACGATCGTCGTCCCCATCTGGTCGGCGATCCGCACCGACAGCGTGCTCCCACCGGACGTGTCGGCCGTGACGGTGAGCGCTCCCCAGTCCAGGAGGTACCAGCCCGGCGCCGGCGCGATCGGCAGGGTCGCCGCGGTCGCCGTCGCGGGGAAGGCGATCGGGGCATTGTCCACCGTGAGATCGTCGAGCTGCGGCGTCACGGCGGCGTCGAGCGGGTCGCCGGCGGCGCGGATCTGCCAGCGCATCCCCTTGACCGTCAGGAGGAAGGGCAGGTCCGTGTCGTTGTCGATCTTGAAGAAGTTCGACCAGAGGCCGGAGTAGGTCGGGTAGTAGCTGACCCAGACCTCCGCGGCGCCCGCCGCCTGAGACGCCGGGTTCCAGGTGATGGCGCGCCAATCGCGCGGGAGGTACCCGGCGGACGCCAGGGTGGCGTCGTCCGGCGTCTGGTATGTCGCGCTCGCCCCGTCGGCGTGCCCCGGGCCGGTGGCCGCCGCGAGGCCGGCACGGCGCCAGCCGAACCGGTCGACGCCGGTGAAGGCCAGCGAGACGCCGCCCGTGGCGTTGGTCCAGGCCGAGCTCGGCCAGACGCCCCGCTCCGCGAAATCGTACGGCGTGGTGGAGGGCATCACGGCCAGGCCGCTCTTGGTCCAGACCGTGCCGTTTGCCGAGGAGGCGTGCGCGATGCGCTCCACGCCGTCCGTGCCGACGGCCGTGTACCAGAGCTGCCACTGCCCCGCCCCGTCGCGCCACGCCACCGGGCGGCGCAGGCCGCCGAGGTCGTAGGCATCGGGCCCCGGGGAGAGGATCGCCGCGGCGGTGCCGAACGCCAACGGCGTCGCCGTGGTCCCGCCGGCCATGCAGATCGAGCCGACGTCGCCCGCGTCGAGCCCGGCGTAGAAGAGCGTCAGGGCCGTCCCGTCGGCGACGACGTGGGGGTCGGTGCGGCCGCCGGCGTCGAAGGTGCCGCCCGTCAGGCTCAGATCACCCACGGGCGTCGCGGCGGAGAGATCGTCCGGGGCGCTGTGCAGCGCGAGGCCCGGCGCGAGGGACCCGTCGACCGCCGTGTGGTAGATCAACCAGCCGCTCCCCGTTCCAAGGAAGACCGGCGCCGGCGTGGCGACGCCGCGCTCGCTGGGCGTGCCGCCGGCGCCCACGTTGACCAGGGGGTCGGGAGCGGCGTTGTCGCTCCACGTCTCGCCGCCGTCGATCGACTCCACGACGCCGATGCGGTCCTTGAAGTCGGCGCCGTTGCGGCCGGTGTAGAAGCCGAGCAGCTTGGCGGCGTCCGCGGGGTCGGGGACCACCCGCAGGTCGTAGGCGTACAGCGAGTCGAAGGCCGGACTCTGCGGGCCCAGCCCGAGGACCGAGTTCTGCCCGCCGCTGCCGGCGACCTTCCCCCACGACCCCGTGAGCCCCTTCGTGGCGTAGCCGATGCGGTCGTGATAGGTCCCGGTCACGGTGTCGACCGTGTTGCCGACGTACCACATCTTGTAGGGCGCGCCCGCGTCGGCCGCGTCGTAGATGATCGAGCCCTGCGAGAGGTTGTCCCCGTCGAAGCTGCTGCGGGTGCCGGAGCCGAGCAGCACGTTGCCCTTCGTCCAGGTGGTGCCGTCCGGGCTGGTCTGCAGCAGGAGCTTCGCCTGGACGGTCATGCCGCCGCTGACCGTCTTCCAGCCGGTGTAGGCCATCTTGTACTCGCTGGCGTCCTTCGTGACCGAGGGCGCCCAGGCGCCGAGGCCGTCGTTGGCCGTGTTGCCCACGTTGACCACGAGCCCGCCGCGCGCCCAGGTCACGCCGTCGGACGACGAGGCGTACGCGATGCGCCGGTTGTTGGAGTCGTTCGCCGTGTACCACATCCGGTAGATGCCGTTGTCGTACATGACGGCGGGGTGGGCGACCGAGTAGGAGTCGATGGAGCCGATGAGCCCCGGGCCGAGGACCGCCGTCGGGCCGCGGCTGCTCGAGACGAAGGTCAGGTCGCCGTTGGTCGCGTCGTAGTAGGCCACGTGCGGCACGCCGCCGACCAGGGCGAGGGCAAGCTGCCGGCCGAGGACGGTCGCGACGTCGATCGCGCCCGCGTTGCCCACGACGGTCGGCACCTCGTCGTCGCCTGAGCAGAGGGCATCGTTGCAGGCGATGAGCAGGATATCGCCGCTCGTGGCGTCGTAGGCGCCGACGACCGGCATGCCGTCCGCGCCGAAGATCAGGCGGCTGAACCGGCCGCTGTCCGTGGCGGCGTCGTCGTGCAGGGTGATCGGCGGGACAACGGTGGTGCACACGGCGTTGCTGCAGGCGACGAACTTGAGGGCCGTGGCGGTCGCGTCGTAGTAGGCGACCGCCGGGAGCCCCCCGGGGCTCACCGCGAGCGAGGCGTACTGGCCCACGTCGTTGGTGCCGGGCGGGGGGTCGGGGTCGAGGGTCACGGGCGCCTCGTCACCGCCGGCGCAGAGCGCATCGTCGCACGCGACGTACTTCAGGTCCTGGTTCGTCACGTCGTAGTAGGCGATCGCCGGCGTCCGGGTCGTGGGGACGAGCGGGTCCCTCGCGACCATGGCGAGGGAGGCGTACCTGCCGACGTCGGACTCGGCCGCGGCCCCGTCGACCGTCGAAGGCACCTCGTCGCCGCCGCTGCAGGCGAAGTCCGTGCACCCGACGAACTTCAGGGCGCCGCCGGTGACATCGTAGTAGGCGATCTGCGGGTAGCCGTTCGCGTCGACCACAAGCGAGGTGTACTGGCCGACGTCGGACTCCGGCGCGGCGCCGTCGAGGGTCGTGAGCGTGTTGCCCACCATGCAGGCGGCCGTGCCGCAGTGGACGACCTTCAGGGCGCCGTTGGTGAGGTCGTAGTAGGACACGACGGGGAGGCCGTCGCCGGCCACGCCGAGCGAGGCGAAGCGGCCGACGTCGCCGTCCCGGTCCAGCGTCACGACCGTGTTGCCGTCGCTGCAGAAGGCGTTGCCGCAGTGGACGAACTTCAGGTCCCCGTCGGTGACGTCGTAGTAGGCTGCGATCGGCAGGCCGTCGGCGCCCACCGCCAGCGAGGGGTGCTGGCCCGCGTCAGTGGCCGCGCCGTCGAGGGTCACGATCGGCGGCACCCACTTGTCCCAGACGACGCCGTCGTCGGACGTCGCGTAGCCGATGGACCCGGTGAGGTCCCCCTCGGCCGTGTACCACATCTTGAACTTCCGGTCTCCCGGCGCCGGCGACGGGTTGTAGACCACGCTCGGCTTGCCGAGCTGCCGCGAGTCGAAGGCCCCGGGAACGCCGACGTCGAGCACGGGGAGCTGGAGGGTCGGGACGATCGGATCGAAGTTCTGCCGCGTCCAGGTCTGGCCGTCCGGGGACGTCGCCAGGTAGAGCCGCGCGGTGTGCTCGTTCTCGGGAATGCCGGTGTACCACATGTAGTACGTGCCGAGCGGGCCGTCGATCCGGCGCACGCACATCCCCGCGACCCCATAGCCGTCCACGCTGATCGCCTCCGCCGGCAGGAGCACGGCGTCCGGGGCAACCCGCCGGAAGGCGTACGGCGTGGTCGGGAGCACGAGGCTGCCCGCAGCGGTCGCCGCGTCCAGGGTCGCGAGCGGGATGGCCGGGTTGTCGATGAAGAGCGTGGGTCGGTAGGAGATCGAGCCCTCGAAGTCCGTCTGCGACGTCCAGAGCTTCGCCTCGGACGTGCCGTTGCCCTTCATCCGCACGCCCCCGAGCGCGTCCAGCTCGACGTCGGTGCTCTTGTAGGGATCGATGCCGATCAGGTCGAGGAAGCCGTCGAAGTAGCTGGTGTCCGTCACCGCCGGACCGGCATGCGCCGGCGCGGCGCCCGCGACGAGTGAAAGTGCCCACAGCATCGTGACCAGAACCGGTGCGAACCGAGGCATGTCAGACCCCTCCCCTTCTGTCCCGCCACCCCTGCCCGATCGTTGCTCCGTATCCTGTTAATATCACTTTGGAGGCAAAATAGTTGCGCGACGACATGGTGACCTTCGACACGGTCCTTGACGGAGCGGGGGCGCGAAACTACTTTTTCCCGGGGGCAACCACCTCACGGCGGCGCGAAGCGCCGCGAAAGGAGCAGGCAATGAGACGAGCGGGGATGTCGATCGCGTGGCTGCTCGCGGCCGCGCTGGCCCTGGCGATCGCCACGGTGCCGGCCGCCGCGACCGCCGCGGAGCCCGAGAAGATCTTCGGGAAGGTCTTCGACGTCGTGGTCGGCCCCGGGCCGGTGCTCGAGATCACCTTCCCGGCGACGCTCAGCGAGATATCGTCGTACCCGGTGACGGTCACCGCCGTGCAGGGCTCCACCGAGGAGAAGCTCTGGGAGGGGGTCCTCGGCGAAGGGCTCTACAGGCTGCGCGCGCCGCTGCAGAGAATCACCTCGGGGCAGGTGCGCGTGATCGTCAGGGTGAAGATGACCAACCTCGACGCCAAGGGCAACCAGAGCTACTACGTCTACCGCCGCTGGGAGGGCTCGATCAGCCGCTGAGCCGCGAGGCGGCGCGACGCCGCAGATCGGCCCCTTTTCAGCGTTCTGGAATGGCAGGCGGCTCAGACGGGGTCAGATGCTAGGAGCAGACCGATCCGGCGAATGAGGCGGGCTGGTGCCCGCCGCAGTGAGTCGGGAGGGTTGCGACGCCGCAGATGGCCCCGTATCAGCGGCCGGTAACTGGTGCCGAAGGGGGGACTTGAACCCCCACGGGTTTCCCCACCACCCCCTCAAGATGGCGTGTCTGCCAATTCCACCACTTCGGCACTCCCGCGGGAGTCTAGTCGGGGGCCCCGCAGTTGTCAACCAAGGTGCCTCTCGGAAATGCCGCCCTCCACCCCCCCGCCGTGCGCTTCCTGATTGACAGATCGCACCGGAAAAAATACACTATTCATCGGAACTTGTGAGCGAGCGGCGGAGATCGGTACCCGCCGCTTCTGGATATTTCCGGCTTTTAGGGTCCTGATGACAGAGGGGACGACCTACCATTTCGGGGTGGACACGGATATCGCGGGGACGAGGCTCGACCAGCTCATCCCGCGACTTCTGCCAGATCTCTCGCGCAGCCGGGGGCAGCAGCTCATCGGCGCCGGCTTCGTCACGATCAACGGCGTGCCGGCGGCGAAGAACTACGCCGTGCGCGGCGGCGACCGGCTCGACGTCACCATCCCGCCGCCCGCGCCCGCGGCGCCCCTTCCCGAGGCGATCCCCCTTGAGATCCTCTACGAGGACCGCGACGTCGTCGCCGTCGACAAGCCCGCCGGGATGGTCGTCCACCCCGCCCCGGGCCACCCCGGCGGCACGCTCGTGAACGCCCTGCTCGCGGCCGTCCCGACGCTCTCGGGCATCGGCGGCGAGGTGCGCCCCGGCATCGTCCATCGTCTCGACAAGGGCACCTCCGGCGTCGTCCTCGTCGCCAAGAACGACCGCGCCCACCGCGCCCTGGCCGCCCAGTTCGCGGGGCGCACCGTGGCCAAGACCTACCTCGCCCTCGCCTGGGGGGTCTTCGCGGAGAACGAGGGGGTCTGCGACACGCCCCTCGGGCGCGACACGAAGGACCGGCAGAAGATCTCGGCACGGACGCGCCGCCCGCGCGCCGCAATCACGCGCTGGCGCGTCCTGCGCCGGCTGACGGACGCGACCCTCGTGGAGTTGCACCCGGAGACGGGGCGCACGCACCAGATCCGCGTGCACCTCGCCGGGATGCGCCACCCGATCCTCGGCGACCCCGCGTACGGCCCGCGCGGCCCCGCCAGCGCGAAGGCCTACCGGCGCGCGAGCGTGCGGCACGGCTTCCGCGAGCGGCTGGCGCTGCACGCCTGGAAGCTGCGCTTCGCGCCGCCGGGGCGCCGCGCGCCGCTGGAAATCGAGGCCCCTCCCCCGCCCGAGTTCGCACATCTTCTCCCATGAGCAAAGACACGCTTCTCGAGCTCAAGAACCCGCTCCAGTACCTCGACGGCGAGGTCAACGCCGTGCGCAAGGACTTCGAGGGCGCGGCGGCGCGCATCGCGCTGGCCTTCCCCGACCTCTACGAGCTGGGGATGTCGCACCAGGGCCTGAAGATCCTCTACGAGATCGTCAACGCCCGCCCCGAGTACCTCGCCGAGCGCGTGTTCACCCCCTGGCTCGACCGCGAGGAGCAGCTGCGGCGCGACGGCGCCCCGCTGGCGGCGCTCGAGTCCGGGCGGCCGCTCGCGCACTTCGACGTGCTCGGATTCACGCTGCCGTACGAGCTGACCTACACCAACATCCTCACGATGCTCGACCTCGCCGGCCTGCCGCTGCTCGCGCGGGACCGCGACGAGCGCCACCCGCTGGTCGCCGGCGGCGGCCCCGGCGCCTTCAACCCCGAGCCGCTCGCCGACTTCTTCGACTTCTTCCTGCTCGGCGACGGCGAGGAGGCGGTGATCGAGATCATGGACGCGGTGCGCGCCTCCCGCGAGCTGCGCGAGGACCGGGAGGCGCAGCTCGCGCGCCTCGGCCGCATCGAGGGGGTGTACGTGCCGCGCTGGTACCGCGCCGACTACGACGCCGCCGGCCGGTTCGCGGCGCTCGTGCCGCTGCGCGACGGGGCGCCGGCGCGCATCCGCAAGCGCATCCTCGCCGACCTCGACGCCGCGCCGTATCCCGTGCGCCCGCCGGTGCCGTTCGTCGAGACCACGCACGACCGCATCACGATCGAGATCGCGCGCGGCTGCATCCAGCGCTGCCGCTTCTGCCAGGCCGCCACCACGTACCGCCCGTATCGCGAGCGCAGCGCGCGCCAGGTGCTGGAGATGGCCGAGGCCGGGCTGGCGTCCACCGGGTACGACGAGCTCTCGCTCGCGGCGCTCTCCTGCGGCGACCACCGGCGCATCGAGACCCTGATCGCCGAGCTCATGGGCCGCTTCGCGCGCCGGCGCGTCTCGATCTCGCTGCCCTCGCTGCGCCCCGGCACGATCACGGACCCGATCCTGCGCGAGATCGGCAGGGTCAGGCGCACCGGCTTCACGATCGCGCCCGAGGCCGGCACCCAGCGGCTGCGCGACGTCATCAGCAAGGGCGTGACCGAGGAGGTGATCCTCGAGACCTGCCGGCGCCTCTTCGCGGCCGGCTGGAGCGGCGTGAAGCTCTACTTCATGGTCGGCCTGCCCACCGAGACGGAGGAGGACCGCGCGGGCATCGTCGCGCTCGTCGAGAAGATCCGCCGCGTCGGCCGCGAGGTCTCGGGCCGCAAGCCCGCGGTCAGCGCGGCCGTCTCGAGCTTCGTGCCCAAGCCGCACACGCCCTTCCAGTGGGAGCCGCAGCTGCTCCCCGGCGCGCTGCGGCCGATCCACCGCGAGCTGCGCGAGCAGCTGCAGAAGCGCGGCGCGACCTTCAAGTGGCACCACCCCGACACCTCCGCCCTCGAGGGGCTGCTCGCGCGCGGCGACCGCCGCGTCGGCCGCGTCGTGCGGCTCGCGTGGGAGAAGGGGCGGCGCTTCGACGGCTGGACCGAGCAGTTCTCGCTCGCGCCGTGGCTCGAGGCCTGCGGCGAGGCGGGGATCGACTTCGAGGAGGCCGTGGCGCGCGGCCGCGGCCTCGACGAGCCGCTGCCGTGGGCGCACCTGGGCCACCCGGCGCAGGAGCAGTTCCTGCGCGAGGAGCACGAGCGCGCCCTCGCGACGCGGGCCTCGGCCCCGTGCCCGATCGACGCCTGCGAGGGCTGCGGGGTCTGCGAGACGCTCCCCGTGCTCCGCGATGTCGCGGCCGCGCCGGCCCCGCCCGCCGCGGCCGCGCGAACGCAGGAGGTCGTCGACCGGCTGCGCCTCGAGTTCGCGAAGGTCGGCGCGCTGCGCTACCTCTCGCACCTGGGGCTGGCGCGCGCCGTCCAGCGCCTCTTCCGCCGCGCCGGCGTGCCGCTGGCCTTCTCGCAGGGGCACTCGCCGCACCCGCGGGTCCACTTCGGGCCGCCGCTGCCGCTGGGCTACGAGGGGGAAGCGGAGTACCTCGACTTCGAGACCGCGGAGCCGGTGGACCCGGCGGCGCTGCTCGGGCGCCTCGCCGCGGCCGCGCCGCGCGGCCTGGAGATGCGCGCGCTCGTGCGCGTGCCGGCGCGGGGCCGCTCGCTCTTCGACCTGATCGCGCTGCAGGTCTACCGCGTCGTCCTCCCCAAGGAGCGCCTGCCCGGGCCCGACCCGGGCGGCTGGCTCGTCGACCGGATCCTCGGGGCCGCGGAGCTGCCGGCGCAGCGCGAGCGCGACGGCGTCGTGAAGACGCGGGACGTGCGGCCGCTGGTGCGGGGCGCGGAGATCATCGGCGAGAGCGCCGACACCGTCGAACTGCGGCTGGAGCTGAGGCGCGTCGGGGACGCCTCGGCGCGGCCGGATGAAGTGTTGCGCGCCGCGGGGGGCTTCCCCGCGGGCGAGGAGATCTGGTGGCGCATCGCGCGCACCGCAAACCTTGTCGCAGGAGACCACGACCGATGGCACACGCCGACAGCCCTGCCGGACGGGGCGAACTCTCGCATCCGGCCCGAGTACTACGCACGGTGAAGGAAGCGCTGCACGAGACCGGCCGCAGGATCGGGCGGCTGCTCGGCCGCGGCGGGACGCCCGACCTGGCGAAGAAGTACCCGCGCCAGCTCGTGGTCAGCTCCACGCCCTGGGAAGTGCGCATCGCCCTCGTCGAGGACGGGCTGCCGGTGGAGTTCATCCAGGAGTGGCGGCAGGACCAGGGCAACGCCGGCAGCATCTACAAGGGGCGCGTCACGAAGGTGCTCCCGGGCATGCAGGCGGCGTTCGTCGACATCGGGCAGGAGAAGGCGGGCTTCCTCTACATCTCGGAGATCAGCGAGGAGCTTCTCGAGGAGGACGGCGAGGGCGACGACGACGGCGGGGGCGGCCGGCGGCGCGGGAACCGCGGCCAGAAGATCCAGGACCTGCTGCGCGTGGACCAGGAGGTCATGGTCCAGATCGCCAAGGAGTCCATCGGCACCAAGGGCGCGCGGCTGACCTCGCACATCTCGCTCCCCGGCCGCTACCTGGTGCTGATGCCGACCGAGGGGCACGTCGGGGTCTCGCGGCGCATCGCCGGCGAGCAGGAGCGCCGGCGGCTGCGCGAGATCATCCACCGCCTCAAGCCCGAGGGGCACGGGGTCATCATCCGCACCGAGGCCGAGGAGTGCTCCGAGGAGGAGCTCGCGGCCGACCTGACGTACCTCACGCGTCTCTGGGAGAGCATCCGGCGCGACTGCGAGGCGGCCACCGCCCCGGCGCTGATCCACGCCGACCTCGACGTCGTGCTCAAGACCGTGCGCGACCTGTTCACCTCCGACACCGACCGGCTGCTCATCGACAGCAAGGAGGACCACCGCCGGGTCGAGGAGTTCGTCAAGACCTTCCAGCCGCACCTGCGGACGCGGGTCGCGCACTACGCGGGCAAGGAGCCGCTCTTCGACGCGATGGGCCTCGAGCCCGAGCTGCGCAAGGTGCTCGAGCGCAAGATCTGGCTCAAGTCGGGCGGCCACCTGACGATCGACCAGGCCGAGGCGCTCGTGGCGATCGACGTCAACACCGGGCGCTTCGTCGGCAAGGGGAACCTCGAGGAGACCGTCCTCAAGACGAACCTCGAGGCGGTGAAGGAGATCGCCCGCCAGATCCGCCTGCGCAATCTCGGCGGGATCATCGTGCTCGACCTCATCGACATGAACGAGCACAAGAACCGCGAGAAGGTCCATCGCGCGCTCGAGGAGGCGCTGAGGCCCGACAAGGCCAACACGAAGATCCTCAAGATCTCGGAGTTCGGCCTCGTCGAGATGACGCGCAAGCGCACGCGCGAATCGGTGCTCCAGCAGCAGACCAAGGCCTGCCCCTGCTGCGAGGGCAAGGGCTTCGTCAAGGACCCGGTCGCCGTCTGCCACGAGATCTTCCGGGAGCTGCTGCGGCTGGCCCCGCAGGTGCGCGGCAAGCGCCTGGAGGTGCGCGCCCACGCCGACGTGATCACGCTGCTGCTGGATGCCAAGCGCGCGACCCTCGCGGAGGTCGAGCAGCTCATCAAGAAGCAGGTCACGGCGAAGGTCGAGACCGCCTTCCACGAGGAGAAGTTCGAGATCGTCCCGGGCTAGACGCCGGCGGCCTCCCGGAAGAAGCCGCACTCGCGGCAGTCGCCGACCTGCTCCGCCATCGTGCAGCGCGGCGGCCCGTCACCCAGCGTCCCGGCCACGGCCCAGCAGGCGCGGCCGAAGTACGGCCACGCCGGGCAGGGCTCCGGCGAGTCGGCGCCGTCCCGGCCGCAGCGCAGCGCCTCCCAGCACGGGCGCCCGGGCTTCACGGCGTCCGCCTGCGGGAACCAGAGGCCGGCGCTCATCCCCCCCTCCGGCCGGTTGGCCAGGTCGATGAAGCCGCCGTGCGCCTCGACGATCTTGCGGGTGATCGGCAGGCCGAGGCCGGTGCCCTCCCAGGTCTTGGTGCTCCAGAAGGGCTCGAAGGCGCGCGAGAGCTCGTCCGGCGGCATGCCGGGGCCGGTGTCCTCCACGAGCAGCACCACGAAACCCAGGCAGCGCGCGGCGGCCAGGCGCGTGCCCACGCGCAGCGTCCCGCCGTTGGGCATGGCGTCGACGGCGTTGGCCACGAGGTTGTCGACCGCCCGCCGCACCTGCGCCGGGTCGATCAGGACGGGCCGCTCGGCCGCCAGCTCCGCCTCGACGGCGATGCCGCGCTCGCGGCAGCGCTCCCCGGCCGCGGCGAGCGAGTCCACGACGATCCCCTCCAGCAGGTGCGGCGTCAGCTCGTAGCGGGGCGGGCGGGAGAAGTCGAGCACGTCCTTGAGCAGGCGCTCGAGCCGCGCGGTCTCCTCGACCACGATGCGCGCGCACTCGCGCTCGTTCTCCGTGCCCACCGTCCGCAGCAGCCGCCGGCCGTAGCCGCCGAGGGCCGTGAGCGGGTTGCGGATCTCGTGGGCGATCTCCGCCGTCAGGCGCCCGAGCGCCGCGAGCCGCTCGGCCTCGGCGAGCCTCCCCTCCGTCCGCCGCACCTCGGCGGCCTTCGCCGCCAGCTGCACCTCGAGACCGCGGGCCGCCTGCTCCAGGCGCCGGCGCGAGGCGGCGAGCTCCATCGTCATCGCGTTGAAGTTCGCGGCGAGGCCGCCGATCTCGTCGGACGAGACCACGGGGACGGTCTGCGCCAGGTCGCCGGCCGCCACGCGCTCGACGCCCCGTGACACGGCGCGCACCGGCTGCAGCACGAACCGCCAGAGCACGAACGTGCCGGCGGTCGCCAGAGCCGCAAAATAGAGGAGCACGAAGGCCGTGAAGTCCCGCACCTGCTCGTCGGCGCGCCGGTCGATGCGGGCGAGCGGGAACTCCGCGATGAGGACCCCGAGCACCCGCACGCCGCCGTCGTGGGCGTGGCAGAGGTCGGTCGAACAGGCTCGGTCGTTGAAGATCGGCTCGACGTGGCTGAGCACGCGCCCGCCGTCCGGCCCCGCGAAGATCGTGAAGCGCTGCTCGGAGCGCAGCGTCTGGCGCGGCCGCAGCGGGTCGTCGTGGCAGCCGACGCAGGGCTGCTCGTGCGCGCCGGCGGCGTGCCCGACCTCCAGGGGATCGGAGGAGTAGGCGATCGTCCCCAGGCGGTCGTAGATGCGGACCGCCCGCAGCGGCTCCTCGCTGGTGATCGAGGCGACCGTGCGCTGGATGCCGTCGCGGTCGTTGTGCAGCATGTCCTCGCGCACGCTCTTGCGCACCAGGTCGGTGGTGGTGGCGGCGAACTCGACCGCCCCGGCGGTGAGCTGCTGGCGCTCGGTGCGGATGAGGCGGTACCAGTAGGCGCCGGTGATGGGCAGCACGATGGCCAGCGAGACGGACGTGACCTTCAACCAGAGCGAGCGCCTGAGCGCCGGGCTCAGCCGCCCGAAGAGGGACGCGGACCCGCGGCCTTCGCGAGAAACCATCACGTGCGAGTGTAGCAGAACGGGGCCGGCCCTTTTTCGGCGCACCCGCACCGACCACACGGGCCGGGCGCCATGGGCCCGTCTCAGCGGCCCGTTCAGGGCATCAGACGGTATTCAACAGGGACCGTGACCGTGCCCGCGATCGGCGGGAACGGCGAGGCGTCCTTCACCGCGGTGATCGTCGCCTCGTCGAGCACCGCGTACCCCGAGCCGGCGACGAGACGGACGGCTGCGAGGCTCCCGTCGAGGTGCAGGTGCATCTCCACGAGCACGCGCCCCTCCCAGCCGTTGCGCTTGGCGATCGGCGGGTAGACCTTGCGCGCGTCGATGCGGCTGCGCAGCGCGGCGATCTGCTGCGCGGAAGGCCCCGCCCCCGCTCCGCCGGGCGCGCCGCCGGCCGATGCGTCCGGCACGGCCGCCGGGCCCCCTGCC
>DATDCY010000291.1 GCA_036524115.1 bacterium
CGCGGGCGCAGGCGGCGCGGCCGACCCGTCGCGCCTGACGCGGATGCGGGCGCCGGCGCGCTCGACCTCGACCTCGACGACATCCGTCCCCTGGATCAGATCGATCAGGTCCTTCACATCCTTCAAGTTCATCATCGGTACTGTCCTTTTTGATTCCGTTCCTCAGCGTTCCAAGAGCTTCGGGACGGCGCGGCTGAGCACCTCCGCGCCGTCCCGCGTCACCAATAGCATATCCTCGATGCGCACACCACCATAATTTTCCAGATAGATGCCCGGTTCCACGGTGAACACCATCCCGGGTTGCAGGATGTCCCCACTCTTGGGCGAAATAACCGGCATTTCGTGGACCTCGAGACCCACCCCATGGCCCGTGCCATGCCCGAACTCCTTCCCGTAGCCCGCGCGCTCGATGACATTGCGGGCGGCGGCGTCCACGTCGGCAGCGCGGGCCCCCGGCCTCGCGACAGCGATGGCTGCGCGCTGCGCTTCGAGGACGATCCGGTAGATGTCCTTGCCTCGACTTTCCCACTTCGATGGCGAAAACGTCCTCGTCATGTCCGAGCAATACCCTGCAACGCGCGCACCCCAGTCGATTACCAGAAGCCTTCCCCCACCGATGACAGAACGCGTCGGTGACGCATGAGGCTGCGCCGCACGGGGTCCAGACGCCACGATCGTGGGGAACGACTCCTGGTCACCGCCCGCCCGGCGGATTGCGGCGTGGAGCCGCTCGGCCACATCTGCCTCTGTCCGCCCGAGCACGTCCCTCGACACCGTGCCGAGAGCCCGGGCCGCGACCGCAATTGCGCGCCTGATCGCGACAACCTCCGTGGGGTCCTTCACGGCGCGAAGCCCCTCGATCGTCCCGCGCAGCGGCACCAGTTCGACGCCGGGGAGCGCCTTGGCCAGCTCCGCGTGCGCGGCGACGGTCATGTGTTCGGCCTCGATGCCGAGACGCCTGACGCGCGCCCGACGGACGCGGGCCGCCACCGCCTCGGTGGCACTCGACGTGTACTGCACCCGCTCCGCCGCCCGCACCTCCCGCGCCGACTGGACCAGGTAGCGGAAGTCCGTCAGGAACACGGTCTCGCGCGGCAGCACGAGCAGCGTCCCGGCCGAGCCGGTGAAGCCGCAGAGCCAGCGGACGTTCGGCAGGTGGGTTACGAGGAAGGCGCCAGGCCCGCCGCGCCCGGCGGACGAGCGAAGCCGCGCGACCCTCCGGGCGTGGAGAACGCCCCGGTTCGACCTCACGAGGCCAGCAGCGCGGCCACCGCCCGCAGCGCCAGGAGGTAGCCGTCCGGACCGAAGCCGGCGATCACCCCCCGGCAGACCGGGGCCGTGAGCGACTCCCTGCGAAACGCCTCGCGGGCGTGGACGTTGGAGAGGTGCACCTCGACGGCTGGCAGCCCGACCGCGGCGATCGCATCCCGCAGCGCCACGCTGGTGTGCGTGTACGCCGCCGGGTTGACGATGATCGCTGCCACGCGCCCCGCCGCCCCCTGGATCGCGTCGACGAGCGCCCCCTCGCCATTGGACTGCACGAACTCCACCTCGAGGCCCAGCTCCCGGCCGAGCGCGCGGGTCCGCTCCTCGATCTCGGCGAGCGTCAGCCGGCCGTAGACGCCTGGCTCGCGCGTCCCGAGCAGGTTGAGGTTCGGGCCGTTGACGACGAGGACCTTCATCGCGATCGGGCCTAGATGAACTCCGGCGCCAGCTCGTGCGCCGCCCGCCGCAGCTCGTAGCGGCCGCGGCCGACGAGCGCCCCGGGCGAGAGGTGCAGGAGCAGGTAGTACCCGGGGCCGATGAGCCGCAGCAGCGAGAGGCGGCCCGTGTTGCTGACGAGCAGCTCCTCGAGCTCGCCGGCCTCCACGGCCACCGTGGCGCGGCGGATCTCGCGCGCGGCGCCGACGAGCTCGACGCTCGCCAGCTCCAGGTCGAGGGACGCGTCCGCGGCGTGCCGCTCGACTATGATGCCGTCCTCGGCGATGATCACCGCGCCGAGCGCCCCCTCGACGCGCGAGCAGATCCTCTCGAGCACCTCGCGGAAGTTCATCGCGGACGCCCTCCCCTGAATGCGGCCAGCAGCGCCTCGAGCCGCCGGATGGTTTCGGCGCGGTCGGGGCGGCCGCCGGTCGCCGGTGCCGCCGGCTCCGCCGCTGCCGTGGCGCCCTGGGCGCGCTCGAGAGCGCGCACCTCGTCGAGCTTCCGGCGCAACGCCGCGTCGTCGGGGCTGGCCGTCGCGAGCCGCTCGTAGATGGCGGCCGCCCTTCCGTAGAACCCCTGGTTGATGTAGATCGACGCCAGCGTCTCGGTGTCGAAGACGCCGCGGGCGGCGCTCGACGTGCCTGCCGCGGCCGGAGCCGCCCCGGCCGTCTCCGCCGGCTCAGCCACGGGCTCGGCAGCGGTTTCGGCTACGGGTTCAGTTGTGGGTTCAGCTGTGGGTTCGGGCACCACTTCGTCGGCAACAGCGGAAGCCGCTGCTGGCGCAACGGCTTCGGGCGCGACCTTCCCGGCCTCTTCGATATCCTCGGCGAACGAAGCCTCCGGCCCGATTTCTCCCGCGAGATCGACGCTGGGGATCTCCTCCTCGAGGCTGACCACGGTCTCGGCGGAGGACGCCTCGATGTCGCCTGCCTGCGCCGCCGGCTCGGCCGGCGGGGGCTCCAGGGCCGACAGATCGACCGGCGACTCGAGCCAGGCCGTCTCCGGTTCGGGGGCCGGCGCCTCCTCGGCGAGCAGGGCCGCGGGTGCGGCATCATCCCAATCCCCGGGGAGTTCGACGCCGGGGCCGGCATCCAACGGGATCGGCAGCTCCTCGGTCGGCGCGCACTCCGGGGCCGCCGCTGCGGCGAGCGCCTCCACTGCCTCCGTCGCGGCAGGCGGGGGCGGTTCGGCCGGGGCCGCCGGCTCCTCCCAGACCAGTTCTTCGGTCGCGGCTTCCTCGGGCGAGAGCACGGGGACCGCGCTCTCTTCCTCCCGCGGCCCGGCGACGTCCTGCACGGGGGAATCGTCCTCCCAACCGATCTCCTCGCCGACGGTCGGTGGGCCGGGCTCCGGCGCCGGCGCGGCGTCCGCGTCGCGTTCCTCGGCGAGGGCAAGCTCCAGCTCGCTCTGTACGTCGATCCGCGGTATTTCCTCGTGCAGCTCGATCACCGGGGGCTCGCCCTCCGGCTGCTCGAGCGGGAGGTGCGCCGTCGGCTCGAGTTCCAGCTGCTCGAGTACCGGCCGATCCTCGTGTGCCGGCCTGACGGCCGCGGCATCCCGGGGGCGCGGCTCGCGCGTGAAGATCTCGAAGACGCCGTCCTGTTCCTCGTCCTGCCCCCGCTCCGGCGCCTGCTGCGGTTCCGGCGCGGGCGCGGCCGCCTCAAGGTCAATGTCAGCATACGCTTCCCGCTCGTCCCTGGCCGTCTCGCCGGGCCGCAGCGCCTTCTGCCTGCCGAAGACCTCGAACGGCGATTCGGCTTCGGGGACCGGCGCTGCCGGAGGCGGCGCGGGCTCCGCCGGGGGCACCGCGGGCTCACGCCCGAAGATCTCGATCTCCGCCGGCGGTTCCGCCGGTTCCGATGCCGGGAGCGGGATGTCGGGCAACGGAGACGGAGGCGCCGCGGCCGGCTCGATGTCCTCGAGGTCGATCGGCGGCGGCTCGACGCCGATGTCGTCGAGGGTGATCGCCTCCGGCTTTGTCGCCGGCGGCGGCTGCGGACGCGGTTCCTCCAACTCGACCCGGTGCGAGTCGAGGCCCTCCAGCGCCAACTCGCCCCACGGCGACGCTTCCGCGGGCGGAGGCGGCACGGTCGGCGACGGTGCCGGTGCCGGTGCCGTGGCCGGCGCGACCTTCGGGACGGGCGGGGCGGCGGCAACGGGAGCCGGAGGCGGCGCAGCCTGCGGGGGCGGGACCACCCCCGCGCCGATGTCGGCGAGCGCCTTCTTCGCCTCCTGATCGTGCGGATCCAGCAGCACGACCATCCGGAAGGCCTTCGCCGCGTCGGGGAGGGCCCCCTGCGCCAGTGCGATCTGGCCGAGGACCTTGTGGGCGATGATGTTGTCGGCGGCGGCCTTGACGACCTTGCGCATCTCCTCGGCCGCTTCGCCGAAGGACTTCTTCTCGAACAGCGCGCGACCGAGCGCGACGCGACCACCGAGGTAGTTGGGGTGGACGTTCAGACCCTCGCGCGCCGTCTCGATGGCGTCGTCGAGCAGGCCCGCCTTGCGGTAGGCCTCGGCGAGCGGGGCGAAGACCCGCGAGTTCGGGTCCTTGGCGAGGATCTCGAGGTACTTCCCGATCTCCGCCGAGGCCGCTCCCGCCGCCCCGCTGCCCTTGTCGGTTGCCACGCTCTCAGCTCCCGGGAATCTCCTCTCCCGGAGGTTCCGTCTAGGGAACGACGACTGGATAGGGGTCCGACTCAACGAAACTGGTGTCCGGATCCCCCTCGCATTTTGCGCGCGCTATGACATTGAAAGTGCCAGACGCGACCCACTGCATATCTACGCTATTGTCGGCAGCTGCTATCGTCCAGCCAAGACCGTCGTCGAAGTTGAACTCAAGCACATATCCGCTGCTGCAGGTCTCGGTAACCGTCGCCACGTACTTTTCGGTCGCGTTCAGCAAGGGGGCTTGGTTGCCCGACGTAATGACAACGCTGGTGACCGCACCCGTTCCGCCCCCGCTACCCCCGGTGACCATGAACCCGACGTGCCCCTCCGCACTCCACGCGCGCCCCGTGTAGATGGTGAACGCATAGCTGCCGGTCGGGCACGTCTCCAACACATTGAGGTTGATCGAGGCGCCCCCGTTCGGCCCGGTGAGCGTGGGGTTCGTCTGGGCCGAGAAGTACGCAGAGGCCCCACCCTCGGCCGCGATCGACAGTGGCACCCCCTCGACCGGGAGACCATTCGCGTCCTTGAAATAGGCCAGGATCGACACGACTCCGGGCGCCGTGATGGAAGACGGCTCCGCGCGCGTGGTGATCGTCGCACCCGCGTAGTCGATGTTCGGATTGTACTTGCTCGAGGGGCCCGTCGGACCGCCGGGGCTGTCCCCGGCGTCGCTGCAGGCCCAGATCGCCAGCGGGAGCGCGGCGAGGACCGCGAAGAGCACGAGCAGCCGCGCGTCTCTTTTCAGCCTGGTGTTCATCGTCGTCCCTCCCCCAGTCGCCCTACGGGCAGCGGTCGTAGTTCTCGATGACGAGGGTGACCTCCGCGGTGGCCTTGACGTCCGCCTGGAACGCGTCCTTGCCCCAGATCGAGATGTCGGCCCGCAGCGTCAGCCCCTCGGTCGTGCCGATGGTGGGATAGTGCGAGCGGATGTACTCGAGCGTCGGCAGGTCCATCACCAGCACGGTGATCGTCCCCGTCCCGTCCGGCGCAATGCCGACGGAGAGGCCGCCGCCGTCGAGCGAGGGGAGGTTCACCGTCTTGTTGATCCCGGTGAAGTCCACCCGGTAGCGGCTCATCGTCACGAAGGAGTTCGTCGACTTGCCGGTCGGCGTGTTCGGCCGGCTCTCGTTGAGCATCTCGACCGTGGCGTAGCTGTTGGGAATCCCCGGTTCCGTGTCCGGGGGGTCGGCGCTGGCATCGCAGACGTCGACGAAGATGTCCGGCGTAAAGGCCGTCGCCGGCTCCGGGTTCACGCTCACCACCCGGATGATCGAGCCGGAGGGGTCGCTCCCGTCGTCGAGGGCGTTGCCGCACCCCCCGAGCCACGCCAACCCCGCCGCCACACAGACCGACAGGACTGCCCCACGAAATGCTTTCATCCCTCCACCCCCTTGCAGGTACAGGCTGCCTTGTTCTCCCGTCCAGTCCGTGCGAGGACCACCCTGAGTAACTTCTCAGGGATGTCGGCGTAAAGGTTTGCACTTCCTATCTTTTCTGTCAAGACGAATCTCACCTTCCCCCCGGCTGCCTTCTTGTCCTGTGCCATGGCCGCGAGCATCGCGTCGGGGTCCGGCGACGGATCGTCGACCGGCAGCCCGGCGCGCCGCAGCAGCGCCTCCTGGCGGGCGGCGTCCGCCTCGCTGCAGCGGTCGAGGAGGACCGCCAGCCGCGCCGCCCGCGCGATGCCCCACCCGACCGCCTCCCCGTGCCGGTAGGCGCTGTAGCCCGTCAAGGTTTCGAGCGCGTGCCCGAAGGTGTGCCCGAGATTCAGCAGGCTGCGCCGGCCGCCCGTCTCGCGCTCGTCGCCGGCCACGATCGCGGCCTTGATCCGGCAGCAGGTCGCGACGGCGTGCCGCAAGGCCCCCGCGTCGAGCGCGAGCAGCGCCTCGAGGTCCGCCTCGAGAAACTCGAAGAACGCGGCGTCGAACGCCGCGGCGGAGCGGATGACCTCGGCCAGCCCCGCGACCAGCTCGCGCCGGGGCAGCGTGCGCAGCGTGCCCAGGTCGGCGCAGACGGCCAGCGGCTGGTGGAACGCGCCGATCAGGTTCTTGCCGCCGGGATGGTCGATGGCGACCTTGCCGCCGACGCTCGAGTCGACCTGCGCGAGCAGGGTCGTCGGGCACTGCACGAAGGGGAGCCCGCGCTTGAACGTGGCGGCGGCGAAGCCCGCGAGGTCGCCGACGACGCCCCCGCCGAGGGCGATGACCGCGGCCGAGCGCTCGAGCCGGTGGGCCACGAAGCGGTCCCAGAGCGCGGAGAGCTGCGCGACGGACTTCGACGCCTCGCCGTCCGGCACGACGTCGACGCGCACCTCGAAGCCGGCCGCCGCCAGGCTCGCCACGGCCGCGCCGCCGTAGCGCTCGAAGACCGGCGGCACCGAGACCAGGGCGACCGTCCCCGAGAGGCCGAGGCCGGCGACGTGCGCCCCGAGACCCGCGAGCAGCCCCTCGCCGATCCAGATCGGGTAGGAGCGCTCCCCGAGATCGACGGTGACGGTCTCCACCAACGCCGCCGTCATCGGCAGGTGCCTCCCAGGCGCGCGGCCTTCCGGCGCGCCCGGGCCGCACCCGCGCGGCGTCGCGCCTTCTCGACGACGTGCAGGACGGCCTCGGCGGCCCCGCGGGGCGTCATCTCCGCGGTGTCGACCCGCAGCCGGTAGCGGCGGTAGTCGCGGGCGCGCCGCGCCAGCAACGCCTGCAGGCGAGCCGCCGCGTCCGCCCCCTGCAGGAGCGGGCGCGTGCGCGAGCCGCCGATCCGCCGCAGGATCACGTCGGGCGGCGCCGTGAGCAGGACGACCGGGCCGGTGCGCCGCAGCAACGCGCGGTTGCGCTCGAAGCAGACCGCGCCGCCGCCGAGCGCGACCACGCGGCCGCCGGGGCGCACGGCCGCGCGCAGCGCCCTGTGCTCCGCGGCGCGGAACGTCCGCTCGCCCCGTTTCTCGAAGATCTCGGCCACGCTCATCCCCGCCTCGCGCTCGATCTCCCCGTCCAGGTCCACCCACGGCACCCCGAGCACCCGCCCGAGCGCCCGCGCCGTCTCCGTCTTGCCGGTCGCCATGAAGCCGGCGAGATAGA
Source organism: bacterium (assembly GCA_036524115.1). NCBI lineage: Bacteria > bacterium. The sequence continues at coordinate 7,452 of DATDCY010000291.1, forward strand.
GGTTGCGTCCGGCGGCCAGCAGCCGCTCAGGCGCGGGGCGCGATCCGCTTCCGGAGCGCCTTCCAGTGCTCACGCATCTCACGGATGCTGTCGCCTCCGAGCTTCTCGCGCAACGCCCCCGCCAATTCGAGGGCGAGCGCCGCCTCCGCGACCACCCCGAGCGCCGGCACCGCGCAGACGTCGGCGCGCACGACCACCGCCCGACCGGGCCGCCCGCTGCGCAGGCTCGCGCTCGGCAGCGGGCGCTTGAGCGTCGGGATGGGCTTCATCGCGCAGCGGAACGTCACGGTCTCGCCGTTGGTGATGCCCCCTTCGATGCCCCCGGCGCGGTTGGTGCGGCGGTGCCAGCCCCAGGGGGCCGCGGCGGCGTGGTGTATCGCGTCGTGCACCTTCGAGCCCGGCAGCGCGGCCGCCGCGAAGCCCAGGCCGGTCTCGACACCCTTGACGCCGGGCAGCGCCATGAGCGCCGCGGCGATGCGCCCCTCGATGCGCTGGTCCCACTGGACGTGGCTGCCGAGCCCGGGCGGCACGCCCTCGGCGTCGACCCGGACCACGCCCCCGAGCGAGTCGCCGCGCGCGGCCGCCGCGTCGATCGCGCGCACCATCGCCGCGGACAGCCGCGCGTCGGGGCAGCGCACGGGCGAGCGCTCGGCCCTGCGGCGCGCCGCCTCCGAGATGCGCTCGGGCAGCGTCCGGCCGACGCCGCCGATGGCCTCGACGACGGAGTGCACGCGGATGTCGAACTCCGCCAGCAGCTGCTTGGCGCAGGCGCCCAGGGCGACGCGCGCCGCGGTCTCGCGGGCGCTGGCCCGCTCGAGCACGTCGCGGATGTCGTCGAGGTCGTACTTGAGGGCCGCCGGGAGGTCGGCGTGCCCCGGCCGCGGGAAGAGCAGCGGCTTGTAGCCGGGCGGCGGCGCGTCGAAGCGCTCCGTCCCCCGATTCTTGAGCAGCAGGGCGATCGGCGCCCCCGTCGTGCGACCGAAGCGCACGCCGCCGACGAACTCGGCGTGATCGCGCTCGATGCCCATCCGGGCGCCGCGGCCGTGGCCGAGCTGGCGGCGCGCCAGCTCCGGGTCGACGTCCGCCGGCCCCAGGATCAGGCCGGCCGGCATCCCCTCAAGGAACGCGAGCAGCGCCGGTCCGTGCGACTCGCCCGCCGTGTAGTGTCTCCAGACCATGGCCTCCCTCACCCCAAAAGGAAATGCACCCGCCCTGCCGGGGGGTGCATCTCCGCGCCCACGCGCCTCGCGCGCGCCACCGCGCCCTAGATGGTGACCAGCCGCGGCGTGAGGAAGATCATCAGCTCCTGCTTGCTCTCTTTGTCTCCCTTGCTCTTGAAGAGCCAGCCGATCAGCGGCAGCTTCCCGAGGCCCGGCACCGAGCTGTCGTCCTTGATGGCGGTCTGGACGAAGATGCCGCCGATGACGGTGGTCTCGCCGTCGGCGATGAGCACCTTCGTGTCCGCACGGCTGGTGTTGATCGAGAACATCGCGCCCTCGGTGGTCTGCACGTTCTCGCCCTGCGAGGACTTCTCGATCTGGATCGCCATGAAGATCTTCTTGTCGTTGGTGACCTGCGGCGTCACCTCGAGACGGATGCCGACGTCCTTCCACTCCACCGTCCGGTTGCCGTCGGCGTCGGTCTTCGGGATCGGCAGCTGGCTGCCGACGTTGATGAGCGCCTTCTGGTTCTGCACGACGAGCACCTTGGGGTTGGAGAGGATCTTCGTGCGGCCCAGCTTCTCCATCGCGGAGAGGCGCAGGTCGAGCGTGAGCGTGTTGGCGATGTGCCCGAACGAGAAGCCGATGCCGGCCGTCGGGGACGTCGCCGGCAGGTTGACCAGGTAGTTGTTGCCGCCCGAGGCCTGGGTCCCGTTGAGCGAGATGGAGTTCGGGAAGGCGTACTTGGTCGCGTTCCCGTGCTGGGCGTCGGCGATGAAGTTGGCGTTCCACTGCACGCCGAGCTGCTGCTCGTAGCCGCTCGTCATCTCGACGATCCGCGCCTCGACGAGGACGGCGGGGGTCGGCGCGTCGAGGGCCTTGATCACCTCGGCCATGTGGTCGAGGTTGGCGGCGGTGTCCGTGACGATGATGGTGCTGGTGCGCTCGTCGTACGTGACCGAGCCGTCGGAGGACTTGAACTGCTCGAGGCTCTTGGCCACGGCCTCGAGCCGGCTCTTGCCGGCGTCGTCCTTGCCCGCGTAGGAGATCGGGAAGTAGCGCGTGAACTTCGGCTCGGCCGCCTTCTGGGCCTGGATGTTCTTCTGGCGCGCGTCCTCCATCTGGCGCTGCTTCTGCTCTTCATCGAGAATCTTGTCCAGCGTCGTGATCCGGATGATGTTCTCGGACTCGCGGACCTGCGCCAGCTGCGGCTGGTTCGACTTGAGGATGATGTCGAGCGCCAGGTCCCACGGCACGTCCGTGAGCTTGATCGTGACCGTGCCCTTGACCTCGGGGCCGGCCACGAAATTGAGGCCGGAGACCTCGGAGATCAGCCGCAGGATGTCATTGACGTCCGCGTCCTTGAAATCCAGCGACAGCCGGCGGCCCGTGTACACGCGGGCGGCAGGCTGCTGCGGCGCCGCGGATTCCGCGGCGGTCGCAGCGGGAGCCGCGGCGCCCGCAGCCGGGCCGGACGTCGAAGCGGCGGCGGCCGCAGCCGGCGCGGCGGCACGCTCGAAGTCGACGAGGACCCGGTCGGACTCGGCGGTGGTGCGGAACGGCACCGGCTGGCGCAGCTGCGCCACCACCCGCACCAGGGAGGCCTCGCCCTTGGCGAACGGGAAGGCGCTGACCTTGACCACGTCCCCGCCGAGCGACGCCAGGTCCAGGGTCTTGCGCTGCTTCTCTGGGATCTGCGCGTTCGCGATCTCGACGACGACCTTGGCCGGGTCACCCGAGTCCACGACCGTGAACTCCGGCTTTGCGCTGGTGCTGATCGTGAGCCGCATCCCGCCGTCGACGGCGCGGCAGGAGACGTCGGTCACCGTGTTCAGGGCCGCCGCGGCGGCAGCAGGCGCCGCCGGGGCTGCCGACAGCGCCGCCGCACCGAAGGAAACGACGATGCGGTCGCCCGCGCCGGCCACGCGGTACTCGCCCACCTTCTTCAGGTCGAAGACCACCCGCGTCGCCTTCTTCGGCTGCGTGTGCTCGCCGAGACGGATCTGCGAGACCCAGGCGTCGCCGACCTTCTTCTTGAGCGGCCAGACCTTGTTGACCGCGTCCGCGATGTCCACGACGAGGCTCTTGCCCTCGACGAGGAAGTACTCGTAGGTGAGCGGGCCGCTGCCCTGCAGCGTCACGACCAGGCCGTCGGCGGCCTTCTGGACGTCGATCGCGGTGAGCGCGCGCGGGCCCGACGGCACCGGGGCGGGGGCGGGCTCCGCCGGGGCAGGAGC
>DATDCY010000292.1 GCA_036524115.1 bacterium
AGCAGCGACGCCGCGGCCAGGCCGCTGGCGCGCTCGAGCAGCAGCCGCGCGTCGAGCTCCGGCGTGCCGATCCCCGCGGCCGCGAGCCGCGAGCTGCCGGCCGCGAGGGCCTCGCCGACGACCGCCGTCACGCCCCTCCCCCGCTGAGCGCCGCCGCCTGGTAGTGCGAGGTCAGCGCGTCGATCATCTCCTGGATGTCGCCCTCGAGGAAGGACTCGAGGCGGTGGATGGTGAGGCCGATGCGGTGATCGGTCACGCGGTTCTGCGGGAAGTTGTAGGTGCGGATGCGCTCGCTGCGGTCGCCGGTGCCGACCATGCCCTTGCGCTCGGAGGCGCGCCTGGCGGCGGCCTCCTCCTCCATGCGGTCCTTGAGGCGCGCGCGCAGGATGCGCAGGCCCTTGGCCTTGTTCTTGTGCTGGGACTTCTCGTCCTGGCAGGAGACGACGAGCCCGGTCGGCAGGTGCGTGATGCGCACCGCCGAGTCCGTCGTGTTGACGCTCTGCCCGCCCGGCCCCGAGGACCGGAAGACGTCGATGCGCAGCTCCTCCGGCTTGATCTCGACCTCGACCTCCTCGGCCTCGGGCAGGACGGCCACGGTCACCGCGGAGGTGTGGATCCGGCCGCTGGCCTCGGTCACGGGGACGCGCTGGACGCGGTGCACGCCGGCCTCGTACTTGAGCAGGCTGTAGGCGCCCCGGCCCTCGACGAGCGCGATGACCTCCTTGAGCCCGCCGATGCCGGTCGCGGTCTGGCTCATGATCTCGATCCGCCAGCGGCGCCCCTCGGCGTAGCGCGTGTACATGCGGAAGAGCTCCGCTGCGAAGAGCGCCGCCTCGTCGCCGCCGGTGCCGCCCCGGATCTCGAGAAACACGTTCTTGTCGTCGTTGGGGTCGCGCGGCGTCAGCAGCACGCGCAGCTCGCGCTCGATCTCCTCGAGCCGACCCGCCAGCTCGGCCAGCTCCTCCTGGGCCAGGGCGCGCAGTTCCGCGTCCCCCTCCTCGAGCAGGGCGCGGCTCTCCTCGCGACGCGTGCGCACCGCCTGGTGCTCGCGGAACTTCTCGACGATCGGCGCCAGCCCGCCGCGCTCGATCATCAACTCGCGGTAGCGCTGCCGGTCGGCGAGCACCGCCGGGTCCGCCAGCAACGCGTCGATCTCCTCGAAGCGCCGCTCGACCTCGGCCAGCTTAGTGAACACCGCGCCTCCCTTGCGCCGCGCGGGGCTCCGACAGCAACGGCCGCTCCGCGCCCGCCGCCCAGCCGCGATAGGCCGCGCGGACGTCCTTGAGGCGCCCGCAGGTCATCTTCCCCTCGGGGCACGGTCCAATGACGCACCGGGGGCCGCTGCCTTCGAAGAGCACGGGCGCGGCCGCGCGGGCCAGCCCGAGCATGCGCTCGGCCAGCTCGCGGATCTCCCACTGCGCGCGCCGGCAGCAGCGCATCTGGAAGAAGTGGCGCAGCTCCCGCGCGTTCATGGTGACGATGAGGCGCGTCGCGGCAGCGTTCGGCAGCACGAAGCGCGCGTCCTCGGCGGGAACCCCGGCCTCGAGCAGCTCACGGTAGGCCGTGCCGCACGCGCGCATCAGCCGCGCGTAGGCGCGCGCCAGCTCCGGACGCTCCGCGATCGCCGGCGGGACCACGTGCTCGAAGTCTTCGCGCGCGGCGACGTAACGCTGGCTCTGCTGGGAGTAGGAGGCGAGGCGGTGCCGGACGAGCTGGTGGCTCGCCGCCCGGGAGATGCCCTCGATGCCGAAGCTGAACACGGCGTGCTCGAGGACCGAGTGGTGGCCGAGCCCGACGATCCGCCGGATGAGCGCCGCGGCCGAGGAGGCGTCGACGCCGTGCTCGAGCTGGTCGATCCGGTCGGGGGAGTAGCAGAGGCGCGCGGCAAGGGCGACGGCGGTCTCCGGCTCGGCCGTGCGCCGCAGGAGCACGACGCGCATGCCCGGTCCGGTCACCGCAGGTGCCCCGCCGCCCGGCACCGTGCGCACCACCCCCTCCGGACCCTCACGCGAGCGGAGGCTAGGCCTTCGCCGTCTCTTTCTTCTGCCCGTACTTCTTGCGGAAGCGGTCAACGCGGCCGGCGGCGTCGATGAGCTTCTGCTTGCCGGTGAAGAACGGGTGGCATTTCGAGCAGATATCGACCTTGTAGCTCGGCTTCGTCGACCGGGTGCGGATGACCTCGCCGCACGCACAGGTGACCGAGATCTCGTCGTACGCGGGGTGGATTCCCTCTTTCATCGCCTCGTTCCTCCTCGTATCTCCATGTGAAGAAAGGAAATAATATCTGCAACCGCCGGCGCAGTCAAGCAGGTGCCTGCCGGCGAGCTAGTGACAGGAACTGCAGGAGGACTTGGCGCAGGACGTGCAGCCGCTGCCGCCCTTCGAGGACGTGAACTTCCCCCCGCTCTTGGAGCCGAACACGGAGAACTTCTTCTCCACCCGCTTGCTCCCGCACTCCGGGCACGCGGGCACGGTCGCGCCGGTCACGAGCTTCTCGAACTCGTGGCGGCAGCGCCCGCAGCGGAACTCGAAGATCGGCACGCCGGCCCTTCAGCGTCCCGCGGGCGGGATCTTGCGGGCGTCGGCCAGGAACTTCTCGATGCCCACGTCCGTCAGCGGGTGGCGCGCCAGCTGCTCGATGACGGCGAACGGCACGGTCGCGATGTGCGCGCCGATGGTCGCGGCCTGCACCACGTGCAGCGGCGAGCGCACGCTGGCGACGATGACCTCGGCGTCGAAGTCGTAGTTGCGCAGGATCTCGAGCGACTGCTCGACCATCTCCATCCCGGTGTGGCCGATGTCGTCGAGCCGTCCGACGAAGGGGCTGATGTAGGCCGCGCCCGCCTTGGCCGCCAGCAGCACCTGCGCGGGCGAGAAGACCAGCGTCATGTTGACGCGAATCCCCTCGGCGGCCAGCGCCCGCGTCGCCGCCAGCCCCTCGGTCATCACCGGCACCTTGACCACGACGCGGTCGTGCAGTTTCGCCAGTTCGCGCCCCTCGGCGACGATCCCGGCCGCGTCCATCGCCGTCGCCTCGGCGCTGACCGGCCCGTCGACGATGCCGCAGATCTCGCGCACCGCCTCGTGGAACGGCCGGCCCTCCTTGGCGACGAGCGAGGGGTTGGTCGTCACCCCGTCGACGACGCCCCAGCGGACCGCCTCGCGGATCTGGCCGACGTTCGCGGTGTCCAGGAAGAGCTTCATGCCGCCGCCCCCGCCGCCTAGAGGGTGCCGACCAGGCCGGTGTTGATCTTCACCGAGCGGGCCCGCCGCAGGTCCTCGAGCCAGGCCTCGAAGACCCGGTCCTTCTTGGCGGTGCGCAGCTTGTCGATCACCGCGGCCTTCTCGGCCGCGAACGCCTCGCGGGTCGCCGGCAGCTTGGCCGCCACCCGGTAGACCACGATCCGGCCGTCGGGCGCCGCCACCGGGCCGCCGAACGCCCCCGGCTCCAGGTCGAACGCGCCGGCGAACTGCTCGCCCTTGAGACCCGCCTCGCTCACGAACTCCCGCTGGGTGAAGAACGCCGTGTCCCGCGCCTCTCCCTTGAGCCGCGCGGCGAGCGCCTCCGGCTTCTCGCCGCGGCGCAGCTCCTCCAGCCGCAGACGTGCCTCGCCGAGCGCCCGCTGCTGCGCCTCCTCGGCGAGCACCTCGCGCTCGACCTGCGCCCGCGCCTCCTCGAAGCCCGGCACGGAGGACGCGCGCTTGGCAACCATCTTGTAGATCCAGTAGTCCTCGCCCGCGCGCACGAACTCGCTGACCTCGCCCTCGTTCATGGCGAACAGCGTGTCGGCCACCTCGGGGCGCGCCGCCGGCCCCGGCAGCGGGCCCTCGCGGGGCACCAGGCCCGTGGTCTGGACCGCCAGCCCGAACTTCGCGGCGACGGCGTCGAACTCGCCCTGCGCGAGCGCCTCGTTGATCTTCTCGACGCGCTCGGCCACCGCGGCGCGCAGCGCCTCGGCCGCGACGCGCCCGGCCACCTGGGCCCGCGCCTGCTCGAACGTCGGCGAGCCGGCCTCGCGCACCTCCTCGACCTTGATGATGTGGAAGCCGAACTGCGTGCGCACCAGGTCGCTCACCTGGCCTTTGCCGAGGGCGAAGGCAGCCTTCTCGAACTCCGGCACCATCTGGCCGGGACCGAACCACCCCAGCTCGCCGCCCGCCGGCCCGGAGGAGTCCTGCGAGAACTCCTTGGCGAGGGAGGCGAAGTCCGCCCCCTTCTTCGCCTTCCCGAGCACGAACTCGGCACGCTCGCGCACCTTCTTCTCCTCGTCGGCGGGGGCGTCCTTGGCGAGCCTGAAGAGAATGTGGCGCGCGCGCACGCCCTTCTCCACCTTGAACTCGGCCGCGTTCTCCTCGAAGTACCGGCGCAGCTGGTCCTCGGCGGCCGGCGGCGGCGGGGGCACATCCTTCGCGAGCACCGCGGCGCAGGCGAACTGCGCGCGCTCGGGCAGCGTGTACTTCGCCGGGTCGGCGTCGTAGACCGTGCGCAGACGATCGGCCGCCACCGTGCCGCCAGATGTTGGCGCGGGAGGCGGCAGGATCACGAGCGAGAGGCGCACCTTCTCCTTGTCGCGCCGGTACTCCTGGAAGGCCTCGGCCTCGGACACGCGCACGGCGTCCTGCACGATGGTGCGCACCTTGGCGGCGAGCAGCTCGCCGCGCACGTCCTCCTCGTACCCCGCCGGCGCGATCGCGGAGCCGGCGAGGACCTCGCGGTACTTCTTCGGGTCGAAGACGCCGTTGTCCTGGAAGGCCGCCGTCTCGCGGATCTTCTTGCCGACCTCCTCGTCGCTCGCCGCCAGGCCCAGCCGCTTCGCCTCGTCCAGGAGCAGCCGCCGCCCGATCGCCGCGTCCAGCGCGCCCTTGCGGATCTTGAACCGCTTCTCCAGCTCGGCCGTGCCGACGTTCGGGTAGAAGCGGCGGTAGAACTCCAGGCGGCTGTCGTGCGTCTTGATGAACTCGGCGTAGGGGATCTCGGCCTTGCCGACCCACGCCGCGACCGAGCGCTCGGAGTCCGAGGAGCTCATGCTCCCCCGCCCCCAGACGAGGAAGATCGTGCCGATGAACACGGCCACGATGAAGATCACGACGACCAGCACGAACACGGCGTTGGTGCGTATGAAGCGCATCATCGGCGCGCCATCCCTCCTTAGCGGTTGCCGCACAGCCTCCCACGGAAAAACGAACGCGAAGTGTACCCGGTTTCGTGCACCGATGCAACCGCTGCCGTCGCGCTTGTGCGCTTTGTTGACAATGCCCCGATGCCATGGTATTCAGGGCAGAATTTGCGCCCCACGCCGGGGCGCCGGAGGTGCGGACTCGACATGAAGCGATCAGCGCAGCTCTTCCGCCGGGCGCAGCGGCTCATGCCTGGCGGCGTCAACAGCCCCGTCCGGGCGTTCCGCTCCGTGGGGGGGCACCCCGTCTTCATCAGCAGGGCCAGGGGCGCCACCGTGACGGACGCCGACGGCAAGACCTACATCGACTACGTCGGCTCCTGGGGCCCGATGATCGTCGGGCACGCGCACCCCGACGTCGTGGCCGCGGTGCAGCGCGCCGCGAAGCTCGGCACCTCGTATGGCGCATCGACCGAGGCGGAGATCACCCTCGCGGAGATGGTCCGCGAGGCCTTCCCCTCGGTCGAGATGGTCCGCATGGTCAGCTCCGGGACCGAGGCGGTGATGAGCGCCGTCCGCCTCGCGCGCGCGGCGACGGGCCGCGACGACATCATCAAGTTCGAGGGGTGCTACCACGGGCACTCGGACCAGATGCTCGTCAAGGCCGGCTCGGGCGTCCTGACCCTCGGCATGCCCGACAGCCCGGGCGTCCCCGCCGACCTGGCGCGGCACACGCTGAACGTGCCGTACAACGACCTCGGTGCGGTGCGCCGCCTGCTGCGCGCGCGCAAGGGCAAGGTCGCCGCGGTCATCATCGAGCCGGTGGCCGCGAACGCCGGCGTCTTCCTGCCGCAGCCCGGCTTCCTCGAGGGACTGCGCGAGGCGACCGCCGAGGCGGGCGCCCTGCTCATCTTCGACGAGGTCATCACCGGCTTCCGCGTGGCCTACGGGGGCGCGCAGGAGTACTTCGGCGTCAAGCCCGACCTGACCTGCCTCGGCAAGATCATCGGCGGCGGCCTCCCCGTCGGGGCCTACGGCGGCCGGCGCGACCTGATGGAGATGGTCGCCCCCTCCGGGCCGGTCTACCAGGCGGGGACGCTCTCGGGGAACCCGCTCGCCATGGCGGCCGGGATCGCGACGCTCTCGCTGCTGCGCAAGCCCGGCGTCTACCGGCGCCTGGAGGCCAAGGGCGCGTACCTGGCGGCCGGCACCGCGGCCAACCTCAAGAAGGCCGGCATCAGGGCGGCCGTCCAGAACCGCGTCGGCTCGCTCTCGTGCCTCTTCTTCTGCGGGAAACCCGTCGTCGACTACGCCTCCGCCAAGGCGGCCGACGCGAAGAAGTACGCCCGCTACTTTCAGGGGATGCTCCGCCGCGGCGTCTATCTCGCCCCCTCGCAGTTCGAGGCGGCGTTCGTCTCGCTCGCGCACACCACCGCCCAGCTGGACCGCACGCTCGAGATCCAGCGCCGGGTGCTCACGGGCCTGTGATCGCGGCGGTGGCAACCAACGGCGGCGGGCGCGCCTCGTGGGCGCAGTACCTGTCCTACAGCGCCATCGGCATCGAGATGGGCGCCGCGCTGGTGGTCGGCATGGGGATCGGCTGGTTCCTCGACCGCACGTTCGACACCAGGCCGTGGTGCCTCGTGGTCTTCACGGGCTTCGGCATCGTCGCCGGGTTCCGCAACGTGCTGCGCGCCGCCCGCAAGGCGGCCAAGGAGGAGGAGCGCCTGTGACCGCGGAGCCCGCCGACCGCATCGAGCGCACCGCCTGGGCCCTCGGCGCCCTGCTGCTCGCCGCCAGCCTGCTGCTGCGCTCGGCGGCGGTGACGGCCGGCGTCGCCGTCGGCGTCCTCCTCGCGGTGCTCAACTACCGCTGGCTCGTGCGCTTCGCGCGGGCGCTCGTTTCCTCCGGCGAGCGCTCGCTGCCGCGCCTGCGCTACGCGCTGTACCTCGGCAAGTACGCCGTGACCGCGGCCGTCGTCGCCGCCGCGCTCAAGTTCCGCATCGCCGACCCGCTCGCCCTGCTCGCGGGCGCCAGCGTCGTGCTCCCGGCCCTGCTGCGGGAGTCGCTCCGCTGCGCCGCCGAACCCCGTCGCAAGGAGGCCTAGAGAAGACCATGCAGAGTTTCGAATGGGTTGCCATCATCCCCGGCATCAACGCGGTCCCGGTGCACGTGGTGCACGGGGCACTGGTGTTCACCGTGCTCTCGCTGCTCGCCATCCTCGCCGGCCGGCGGCTGGCGGACCCCACCCTGGACATCGTCCCCGCGCCGCGGTTGACGCTCGTCAACTTCTTCGAGACGGCCTACGGCACGATCGAGAAGCTCTGCGAGGAGAGCCTCGGCCACCACGGGCACCGCTTCATCTACCTCGTCGGGACACTCGCGCTCTGGATCCTCTTCTCGAACCTGATCGGCGTGATCCCGGGCCTGGTGCCCCCGACCGACAACGTCAACACGAACTTCGCCTGCGCGGCCTGCGTCTTCCTGCTGACGCACTACTACGGCTTCAAGGCCCACGGCATGGCCTACCTCAAGCACTTCGTCGGCCCGACGCCCTGGCTGGCGCCGCTGATGATCCCCATCGAGATCATCGGCCACCTCGCCCGCCCGCTCTCGCTGACGCTGCGTCTCTTCGGCAACATGTTCGGCGACCACATGAACCTCATGGTCTTCGTCGGCATGATGATCGGCCTGAGCAAGGCGTTCATCTGGGCCACGCCGATCGCCGCCCTCGTGCCGATCATCATCATCCTGCTGGGCATCTTCGTCGCGGTCGTCCAGACCTACGTCTTCATCCTGCTCACGATGAGCTACATCTCCGGCGCCATCGCGGAGTCCCACTAGGCGCGCGGAAGGCATACGCACACAACACGGTACAGGAAAGGAGGAACATGCACATGAGCAAGAGAATCTGGATGAGCCTGGTCGGCCTGTCGCTGGCGTTCGCGCCGGCGATCGCCGCCGCCCAGGAACACGGGGCGGCGGCCGGCGGCGGCGAGGGCTTCATGAAGTTCTTCGCCATCGCGATCGGCGCCGGTCTCGCCATCGGCCTCGCGGCCATCGGCGGCGGCCTCGGTCAGGGCAAGGCGGTCGCGTCCGCGCTCGAGGGGATCGCCCGCAACCCGGGCGCCGCGGGCAAGATCGTCACGCCCATGATCATCGGTCTCGCCATGATCGAGTCGCTGGTCATCTACGGCCTCGTCGTGGCGCTGATCCTGGTCTTCAAGATCGCGTAAGGCGCGGTCCGCGGACCACACCCCGCCCGGGGGCGACCTCGGGCGGGGTTTCTTGTCTCTGCACACGCCACCGTGGTCAATGCCGGGCCACGACCCGGCGGCGCCTGTTCCCTTCCGTCTCGCCCTGCGCCATTCAGTCCGCGAGAGCACTCATCAGCCGCTCGACTGTCAATGCGCCGGCCACACTCAGCGGCCACAGCAAGCGGCCGGCGCATTATGACCGCTCACAGGCGCCCCCGGGCCGTGGCCCTGTGACGAGGTCGGCCTGTTCCAGAGCCGGGGCGGGGCCTCGGCTTCGGCGAGGCGGCGGGCCCGCTCCCGAAGGGAGATAGAGTGGAGCGGCCGTGAAACCGGCGGACGGGACGAGGGCGGTCCCGCAGGGACGCGGGCTGTTGTTTGAGCCCGCAGGGCGAGTTACAGCCCGCGAGCCCCCGGCCCCTTCGCCGGTAGGCCGCGGAAACCCACGACCGGAGGGAGCGGGCTCGCCGCCTCGCGCATTGGCCTGCCCGTCCACGTCGCCACGGGCCAGAGACATGGGAACGGCGGGATTCGGGTCGGCCGCGGAGGCGGCCGGGCGGCTCAGCGGTTCTTCTTGAGGCCGGCCTCGAGGGCGCGGCGGTAGAGCTCGGCGGCGACGGGCAGGTCCTTCTGCGACTCCGCGACCTCGCCCATCTCGAAGATGTAGCGCGGCTCCGCCGGGTAGAGCTTTGCGGCGGCCTCGCGGCCCTTGCGGTACTCCTCGTCCTTGCCCTGGTACTTCGCGGCCAGCGCCGCGCCGAGCGCCAGTTCCTCGCGCTCCGGGAATTCCGTGGCCAACTCCACGAAGAGCGTCTGCGACTCCGGGAACTTCGCCGCGTGCAGGCTCACCACCGCGACCTGGTAGAGCGCCTCCGGGTCCTTCGGATCGATCTGCTTGGCGCGCTCGAACTGCGACAGCGCCAGGTCGGTCCGCCCCGTGCGCTTGTAGAGCAGCCCCAGCTCGACCCGCGGCTTCTTGAAGTCCGGATCCTTCTCGATCGCGGTCAGGAACTGGGCCTCGGCCTTCTCGTCCTGGCCCTTGCCCGCGAGCTGGCGCCCCAGGTTGTAGTACATGAGCGCGTGGTTCTTCGGGACGTACTCCTGGACCGGCCGCAGTTCAGCCTCGGTGGGGACACCGGCGGCCTTGCGCACCGCGTCGGCGAGCTCTTCGCGGAGCGTCGTCGGGTACCCCGCGAGCGTGTAGCCGACCTTCCCGTCGGCGCCGATGACGAGCGTCGAGGGCAGCGCCATCGCCCCGTAGTCGTTGAACGCGACGAGCCCGTCGTCGACGAGCGCCGGGCCGCTGGCACCCAGCTGCTTCACGGCGGCCGCGATGGCGTCGCGGTCCGCCGCCGAGATGGCCGGGTGCTCGCAGTTGACGGTCACGATCGAGATCTTCTCCGGGCCGATCTTGGTCCGCAGCGCCTCCAGGTCGCGAATCACCTCGGCCGACCGCGGGCTCCAGGTGGCCCAGAAGATGATCGCCGTCGCGCCCTTCCCGTAGATCTCGCCGCTCTTCCACTCCTTGCCGGAGACGTCCTTGAGGGTGAAGGGCGGCGGGCTCTGCGCAACCTGGACGTTCTTGAACGCCGCCGAGATCGAGGGCCGCGCGCACCAGAGCACGACCAGCGCCGCAGCCGCGACCACGACCCATCGCGATCTTTCCGTAAGCCGCCTCATGGAGCGCTAAAGTAGCATTCCGATAGAAGATGTCAAGAACAAACTCTTGACACGCTCCCCGCGGCCTGCGGAGAATGCATCCCGCCCACACCGGAAAGGCGGCGCCATGGAACCCTGGAGACAGCGGCTGTACCGCGGGATACCGAAGGTCGACGACGTGCTCGCCTGGCCCGAGGTCGCCGCCGCGTCCGCCGCCCTCCCCCGCTGGGCGCTGCTCGACTCCATCCGCGAGGTCCTCGACCGCCGGCGGGACGAGGTCGGCGCCTGCGCGCGCCCCGAGGACGACCCCGGCGGGGGCCGCGAGCGCATCGCCGCCCTCCTCGTCGCGCTGCTCCCCGCGCGCGGCCTGCCGCACCTGCGCCCGCTGATCAACGCCACGGGCATCATCGTGCACACGAACCTCGGCCGCTCGCCGCTGGCGCCCGAGGCGCTCGCCCAGGTCGAGCGCGCCGCCCGCGGCTACTCCAACCTCGAGTACACCCTCGCCGACGGGGAACGCGGCTCCCGCCAGGACCACTGCGAGGACCTGCTGCGCCGGCTCACGGGGGCGGAGGCTGCCCTCGCGGTCAACAACAACGCCGCCGCCGTCTTTCTCTGCCTGAACACGCTCGCCGACGGGCGCGAGGTCGTGGTTTCGCGCGGCCAGCTCGTCGAGATCGGCGGCTCGTTCCGCATCCCGGACGTCATGCGCAAGAGCGGGGCCCTCCTGCGCGAGGTGGGCACGACCAACAAGACGCGGGCCGCCGACTACCGCGACGCGATCACGGCCGCGACCGCCCTGCTCCTGCGCGTGCACACCAGCAACTTCCGCGTCGTCGGCTTCACCGCCGCCGTCGAGTTGCCGGAGCTGGTCGCCATCGGGCGCGCGGCGGGGGTGCCCGTCATGGACGACCTCGGCAGCGGCAGCCTCCTGGACCTCTCCGCACACGGTCTCCCGGGCGAGCCGACCGTGCAGGACGCGGTCGCGGCGGGCGCGGACCTCGTGACCTTCAGCGGCGACAAGCTCCTCGGCGGGCCGCAGGCCGGGCTGATCGTGGGCCGCCGCGAGCTGATCGAGCGCGTGCGCAGGAATCCGCTGCACCGCGCGATGCGCATCGACAAGCTCACGCTCGCGGCGCTCGAGGCGACGCTCAGGCTCTATCTCGAGGGTGACCGCGGCACCGCGCGCATCCCCACGGTCCGCATGATCGCCGAGACGTCCGCCGACGTCCGCGCCCGCGCCCGGCGCGTCCTGCGCCGGCTGCCCGCGGACGTCCGCGCCGCGTGGAATGCGAAAGTCGTCCCGAGCACCTCCCAGGTCGGCGGCGGCGCCCTGCCCGTCGAGCCGCTCGCCTCCGCCGCCCTCGCCCTCGGCACGGCCGAGCGCCCGGCGCACCGGCTCGAGGAAGCGCTGCGGCGCGCGCCGGCGCCGGTGATCGGCCGCCTGCAGGAGGGGCGGCTGCTCCTGGACCTGCGCACCGTCGCCGACGGCGAGGTCCCCGATCTGGCCGCCGCCATCGCCGCCGCCGTCCGCGGGCTGGGGACCGCGTGAGCCACCTGATCATCGGCACCGCCGGCCACATCGATCACGGCAAGACCACGCTGGTCCGCGCCCTGACAGGCATCGACACCGACCGTCTCAAGGAGGAGAAGGAGCGCGGCATCACGATCGAGCTGGGCTTCGCCCACCTGGACCTGCCCGGCCTGCCGCCTGTCGGCATCGTCGACGTACCCGGTCACGAGAAGTTCGTGCACCACATGGTGGCGGGCGCCGCGGGGATCGACCTCGTCCTGCTGGTCATCGCGGCCGACGAGGGGATCATGCCCCAGACCCGCGAGCACCTCGACATCTGCCGCCTGCTGGGGGTGCGCAAGGGCATCGTCGTGCTCACCAAGGCCGACCTCGTCGAGCCCGACTGGCTGGAGATGGTGCGCCAGGACGTGACGGCGCACCTGGCCGGCTCGTTCCTCGAGGGCGCGCCGCTGGTCCCCGTCTCGTCGACCACCGGCGCCGGCATCCCCGAGCTGCGCGCGGCCATCGCCGCGATGCTCGGGCAGGTGCCCCCGCGCGCATCCACCGGCCTGCCGCGGCTGCCGATCGACCGCGTCTTCACGATGAAGGGCTTCGGCACGGTGGTCACCGGCACGCTGATCGCGGGGCGGCTCGACGTCGGCGACGCGGTCGAGGTGCTGCCCGCGCGCATCGAGAGCCGCATCCGCGGGCTCCAGGTCTACGGCGCCGCCGTCGAGACGGCGCGCGCCGGCCAGCGCACGGCCATCAACCTCCAGGGTGTCGAGAAAGGCGCGATCGAGCGCGGCGCCGTGCTGACGAAGCCGGGCCTGCTCGAGCCCTCGTACCTGATGGACGCGCGCCTGAGCTACCTCAAGAGCGCCGCGAGGCCCCTGCCGAACCGCACGCGCGTGCGGCTGCACCTGGGCACGAGCGAGATCCTGGCGCGGGTGGTTCTCCTCGGCCGCGCCGAGCTGGCTCCCGGCGACGAGGCCATGGTGCAGTTCCGCCTCGAGTCGCCGGGCGTCGCGCTGCCCCGCGACCGCTTCGTCATCCGCGGCTACTCGCCGGTGATGACGCTCGGCGGCGGCGAGCTCGTCGACACGCAGCCCGGCAAGCACCGGCAGTTCTCGGCCACCGCGCTCGAGCACGTGGCGACGATGGCGGGCGCCGACCCCGCGCAGGCCGCGCCGCTGCTGGCGCTCGAGACCGGCCTCGCCGGGGCGGCGCGCGAGGAGCTGGCCCGCCGCATCAACCTCGACGCCGGCGCCATGAACAACGTGCTCGCGCAGCTCGTGAAGCAGGGGACGCTGCTCGAGATCCCCGGCTCGCCCCCGCTCTGGGTCCACCACGACGTCGCCGGGCAGTTCGCGCAGCGCGTCTCGGCCCTCCTCGCCGCGTTCCATGCCGCCGAGCCGCTCAAGCCCGGCCTGCCGAAGGAGGAGCTCAAGTCGAAGTTCCCCGCCGCCGCGCCCCGCGTCTTCGCCGCGCTGCTCGAGCGCCTGGCCAGGGGCGGCGCGGTCGCCGTCGAGCAGGACCTGGTGCGCCTGGCGACGCACCGCGTGCGGCTGCGCGTCGAGCAGGAGGAGGTGCGGGGCAAGGTCGAGGCGCTCTTCGTGCGCGCCGGCCTCCAGACGCCCGCGCTCGAGGCGGTCGCCCAGGAGCTGCGCCTCGACCCGCGGGCGGTGCGGGAGGCGGTGGGCCTGCTCGTCGCCGGCAAGCGCCTGGTCAAGGTCACCGAGGAGATCCTCATCCACGAGGACCACCTGGCGCCCCTGCGGGCGAAGGTGGTCGAGTTCCTCAAGGGCGGGGCGAAGCTGGGCATGCAGGAGTTCAAGGACATCAGCGGCGTCTCGCGCAAGTACTCCGTGCCGCTGCTCGAGCACTTCGACCGCACGGGGCTGACGATCCGCGTCGGCGACCAGCGCGTCCTGCGCAAATCCACCGGCGCCGGGCACTGAAACGGCCGCACCTGCGGCGGCGCTCACCTTGCGCCCGCGAGCCTGTCGAGTGGGCGAGATCCTCCCTGCGGCGGGCACCAGCCCGCCTCGGTCGCCGGATCGTCAGGCTCCTTGCATCTGCAGCCGTTTGAGCGCCCGGCTGTCCGTTGTCCGTGCTTCTTCCGTGAGCGATCCGCAGATGCGCCGCTGCAGGCGGCCAGCGGTTACCAGATCGGAGATTGGACCGTGCTGCCGTACTGCTTGATCAGGATGTCGACGATCGCCTGGTTGTAGTAGTTCACGCGTCGCTGGATCTCGGGCGAAACCCGCGAGACGTAGAGCTTGCGGCCGCGCTCGATCTCCTCGGCGAGCAGATCGAAGATGTTGTCCTCGCGCAGCCCGCGCCGGATCTCGTCGCGGTTGTAGAGCGCGATGTCGGAGACGATCGTCCGCGCGAGGCGCCGCGCCTTGTCCGCATCCTCGATCTGCATGCTTTTCCCCCGGGAGTCGCCTTGCATGGTAGCACCCGGCGCCCGAAAGTCAACGATCGCGGGACCTTGAGGGCCGTGTGCTATGATGACCCCATCCATCATGAGCGCCGTCAGCCGGGACGTCAGGAAGCGGGTCGAGGAGCTGCGCCGGGTCCTCGAGCACCACAATCACCAGTACTACGTCCTCGACACGCCGGAGATCTCCGACGCCGCCTACGACCGCCTGCTGCGGGAGCTGCAGGAACTGGAGGCCGCGCATCCCGAGCTGGCGGACCCCGGCTCCCCGACGCAGCGCGTTGGCGCGCCTCCAGCCGCGGCGTTCGCCCCGGTGCGCCACCGCCTGCCGATGCTCAGCCTCCAGAACTCCTTCACCGCCGAGGAGCTCGGCGAGTTCGACCGGCGCGTGCGCCGCTTCCTCGGTCGCGAGGAGCCCCT
Source organism: bacterium (assembly GCA_036524115.1). Classification (NCBI taxonomy): domain Bacteria; species bacterium. Next base: position 14,407 of record DATDCY010000292.1, read on the forward strand.
GACCTACCTGCTCGAGCCGAAGCTCGACGGGCTGGCGGTGGAGGTCGTCTACGAGGGCGGGCGCTTCGCCTCGGGGTCGACCCGCGGCGACGGCACCACGGGCGAGGACGTCGGCGCGAACCTGCGGACGGTCCGCTCGCTGCCGCTGCGGCTGCGCGCCGACGGACCGGCGCCGCCGCCGTACCTGGAGGTGCGCGGTGAGGTCATCCTGCGCACGCGGGACTTCGCCCGCCTCAACGCGGAGCGCGAGGAGGCCGGCGAGCCGCCCTTCGCCAACCCGCGCAACGCCGCGGCCGGCTCGCTGCGCCAGCTCGACCCGAAGGTCACGGCGTCGCGCCCGCTGGCGGTCTTCTTCTACGGCATCGGCGACTGCCCCGGCTTCGCGCCGCCCACCGAGCGCGAGGCCCTCGAGGCGCTGCGCCGCTGGGGCCTGCCGGTCGTGCCGGGGGCGGAAGCCGCCACGGGGATCGACGAGGCGCTCGCGTACTACCGCCGCCTGGAGGGTGAGCGCGACGGCCTGCCCTACGAGATCGACGGGGTCGTCGTGAAGGTCGACGACATCTCCCTCCAGCGTGAGCTGGGCGCCGTGGCGCGCAGCCCGCGCTGGGCGACCGCCTTCAAGTTCCCGCCGCGGCAGGCCGTGACGCGCCTGCGCGACGTCGAGTTCTCGGTGGGCCGCACCGGGGTCGTGACCCCCGTGGCGCTCATGGCCCCGGTGCGCATCGGCGGCGTGGAGGTCGAGCGCGCCACGCTCCACAACGAGGACGAGATCCGCCGCAAGGACATCCGCGTCGGGGACACGGTCGTCGTCACCCGCGCGGGCGACGTCATTCCCGCCGTCCAGGAGGTGGTGCCCGAGCGGCGCACCGGCGCGGAGCGGCCGATCGTCTTCCCGCAGGCCTGCCCGGCCTGCGGGGCCCGGCTCACCCGCGAGGAGGGCCAGGCGGCGTGGCGCTGCACGTCGCTCGCCTGCCCGGCGCGCCTGCGCGAGAGCCTGCGACACTTCGCCTCGCGCCGCGCCCTCGACATCGAGGGCCTCGGCGAGAAGCTCGTCGACCAGCTTGTCGAGCGCGGGCTCGTCCGCTCCGTGGCCGACCTCTACCGCCTGACGAAGGAGGACCTGCTGCCGCTCGAGCGGCTCGGCGAGAAGTCGGCCGACAACCTGCTCGCGGCCATCGACCGCAGCCGCCGGACGACGCTGGCCCGGCTCCTCTTCGGCCTCGGCATCCGCCACGTCGGCGAGCAGGTCGCGCGCCTGCTGGCGGAACACAGCGGCTCGCTCGAGAAGCTCGAAGAGGCGAGCGCCGAGGAGCTCACCGCGGTCCGCGGCGTGGGCCCGGAGATCGCGGCCAGCGTCGCGGCCTTCTTCCGCCAGGCCGAGAACCGGCGCACCGTGGCCGAACTGCTCGCCCGCGGCGTCTCCCCGGCAGCGGCCCCGCGCGCCGCCACCGGGACCGGGCCGCTCGCCGGACTCACCTTCGTCTTCACCGGGACGCTGGCGTCGCTGACGCGCGAGGAGGCGCAGGCGCTGATCGCGCGCGGCGGCGGCCGCAGCGCCGGCTCCGTCAGCCGCGCCACCAGCTACGTCGTCGCCGGGGAAGCCCCGGGGTCCAAGGCGCGGGACGCCGCGCGGCTCGGGGTCGCTGTCCTCACCGAACGCGAATTCCTCGACCTCCTCAGCCAAAGGGGTGTGCAGTGAGAAGACCGTTCCCGCTCACCATTGCCATGGCCGCCTCCGAGGCCCTCCCGTACGCCAAGAGCGGCGGCCTCGCCGACGTCGTCGGCGCGCTGGCCGCACAGCTCGCTCGGCTCGGCCACCGCGTGCTGCTCTTCGTGCCCTACTACCGCGAGGCGCGGGTGCGCCTCCCCCACCTGCCGCGGGCCTGCGCGCCGCTGGACCTGCCCTTCCCCGGCCACGACGTGCGCGTCGAGCTGCTGCGCCACGAGCCCGCGCCCGGCGTGACGGCGCTGCTCGTGCGCCAGGACGACGCCTTCGACCGCCCGCACCTCTATGGCACCCCCGACGCCGATTACTGGGACAACGCCGGCCGGTTCGCCCTCTTCTGCCGCGCGGTGCTCGCCGGCCTCGCCGCGCTGCGCGAGCGGCCCGACGTGCTCCACGTCCACGACTGGCAGACCTCCCTGCTGCCGCTGTATCTGCGCCACCGTCCCGACTACGCCGGCCCGCTCGCGGGGACGCCCTCCCTGGTCACGGTGCACAACCTCGCCTACCAGGGGCTGTTCCCCGCTTCCGCGCTGGGGTACCTCGGGATCCCCCCGGGGCTCTTCCACATGCACGGGGTCGAGTTCCATGGCCGGCTGAACCTCCTCAAGGCGGGCCTGCTCTACGCCGACGCCATCTCCACGGTGAGCCCGCGCTACAGCGAGGAGATCCGCACACCGCAGTTCGGCGAGGGTCTCGACGGGGTGCTGCGCGAGCGAGCGGGCGTGCTCTGCGGCATCCTCAACGGCGTCGACTACGAGGCGTGGAACCCGGAGAGCGACGCGCACATCCCGGCGCGCTACACGCCGGGCGACCTCGCCGGCAAGGCCCGGTGCAAGGAGGACGTCGAGCGGCTCTTCGGCTTCGAGCCCGATCCGCGCACGCCGCTCTTCGGAACCATCTCGCGCATGGCGGACCAGAAGGGCTTCGACCTGCTCGCCGCGGCGCTGCCGCAGCTCGTGGCGCTGCCCCTGCGCTGGTGCCTCCTCGGCTCGGGCGACCGGCATTACCAGGACCTCTTCGCGGGGCTGGCGCGGCGGCACCCGGGGCGCCTGGCGGTGCGCATCGGCTATGACGAACCCCTCGCGCACCGCATCGAGGCCGGCGCCGACGCGTACCTGATGCCCTCGCGCTTCGAGCCCTGCGGGCTCAACCAGATGTACAGCCTGCGCTACGGCACCGTGCCGGTCGTGCGCGCGGTCGGCGGTCTCGTCGACACCGTGCGGCCCTACGACCCGGCGCGCGGCACGGGCACCGGCTTCGTGTTCCGCGACTACGATGTCGGCGGCCTGCTCTGGGCCGTGCGCGAGGCGCTCGCCGCGTTCGCCCGCCCGGCGGACTGGGCGCGGCTGCGCGCGAACGGCATGGCCGAGGACTTCTCGTGGGAGTCCTCGGCGCGCCGCTACGTCGAACTCTACCGCTCGCTCTGCGCCCGCCGGGCCTGAAGCGCCGGCGCGGCCGGCGGGGGCCGCGAACTGAAAGGGGGGGGGAAGGCATGGGAACGAAGGTGCTGGGCCTGATCATGGCGGGCGGCAAGGGCGAGCGCCTCTACCCGCTCACGCGCGACCGCGCCAAGCCCGCCGTCCCCTTCGGCGGCAAGTACCGCATCGTCGACTTCGTGCTCTCGAATTTCGTCAACTCGGGCATCCGCTCGCTCTACGTCCTGACGCAGTTCAAGTCCCAGTCGCTCATCGAGCACATCCGGGACACGTGGAAGCTCGGTTCCGTGCTGCGCGACCAGTTCGTCAGCGCCGTCCCGGCGCAGATGCAGCAGGGCGACAGCTGGTATCGGGGCACGGCGGACGCGGTGCGGCAGAACCTCAACCTCGTGCACCAGTCGGACCCGGACATCGTGGCCGTCTTCGGCGCCGACCACATCTACCGCATGGACATCGGCCAGATGGTCGATTTCCACGTCGAGCGGCGCGCGGACGTGACCATCGCCGCGCTGCCGGTGCCCCGCGAGGAGGCACGGGCTTTCGGCATCATCAAGGTCGACGACTCCTGGCGGGTGCAGGGCTTCCAGGAGAAGCCGCCGCGGCCGAGCCCGATGCCGGGGAACCCCACGCACGCGCTGGCCTCGATGGGCAACTACCTCTTCTCCACCGACGCGCTGGACGCGATCCTCCAGGGCTCCGCCCGCAGCCGCGGCTGGATGGACTTCGGCAAGGACATCCTGCCCCGGGTCTTCCGCAAGCTGCGCGTCTTCGTGTACGACTTCAACCGCAACACCATCCCGGGGATGAAGAAAGGTGAGCAGAACTCCTACTGGCGCGACGTCGGCACCATCGAGTCCTACTTCCAGGCGACGATGGAGCTCAAGAGCGTCACGCCGCCGCTGAACCTCTACAACCACCAGTGGCCGATCATGACCTTCGACCCCAGCGCGCCGCCGGTCAAGTTCGTCTTCAACGACGAGGACCGGCGCGGCTTCGCGGTGGACTCGATCGTCTCCTCCGGGACGATCGTCTCGGGGGCGCGCATCTTCGACAGCGTGCTCGGCCGCAACGTCTTCGTGCACTCCTGGGCGGAGGTGCGCGACTCGATCGTCATGGACGGCGTGGACATCGGCCGGCACTGCCGCATCCGCCGCGCCATCATCGACAAGAACGTCGCGGTCCCCGCGGGCACGGTGATCGGCTACGACACGGCCGCGGACCGGCGGCGCTACAGCGTCAGCCCGTCGGGGATCGTCGTCATCCCCAAGGAGCCGAAGCAGGTCCGGCTCCGTGAGATGAACCGTTAGGAGGAGCGATGGGAGAGAACCGCACCGTCTACTTCGACCACGCCGCGACGACCCGCACCGACCCCCGGGTGCTCGCGGCGCTGCTGCCGTACCTCGGCGAGGAGTACGGCAACCCCTCGGCGCAGTACTACCCCCTCGGCCAGCGCGCGGCGCACGCCGTGGACGAGGCCCGCGCGCGCGTCGCCGCGCTCGTCGGCGCGAAGCCCGAGGAGATCATCTTCACCTCGGGCGGGACCGAGGCCAACAACCTCGCGATCAAGGGGATGCTCGCCGAGGCGCCGAAGGGCAAGGACCACGTCGTGACCTCGAACATCGAGCACTACTCCGTGCTCAACGCGCTGCGCGCGCTCCAGGGCAGGGGGCTGTCCGTCACCTACCTGCCGGTGGACGCCGGCGGCCTGCTCGACCCGGCCCGGCTGCGCGCGGCGATCACCGAGCGCACGGCGCTCGTGGCGGTGATGCACGCCAACAACGAGATCGGCGTGGTCCAGGACATCCCGGCCCTGGCGGCGGTGGCCGCCGAGCGGGGCGTGCCCTTCTTCAGCGACGGCGTGGCCTCGGTCGGCACCGTCCCCGTCGACGTCGGCGCGCTCGGCGTCAGCGCGCTGAGCCTCGCCGCCCACCAGTTCTACGGCCCCAAGGGCGTCGGCGCCCTCTACCTGCGCGCCGGCACGAAGCTCGGGCGCCTCTTCGACGGCGGGCTGCAGGAGCGCGGCTACCGCTGCGGCACCGAGAACGTCCCGGGGATCGTCGGGCTCGGGACGGCCGCGACCATCGCCCGCGAGGAGCTGCCCGCCTGGAACGCCCGGCTGGCACCCCTGCGCGAGCGGCTGCGCCGCGGCCTCGCGGAGACGATCGACTTCCTGAACTTCACCGGTCACGCCGAGCGCCGCCTTCCCGGCCACCTCTCCTTCTGGATCGAGTACGTCGAGGGCGAGTCCCTGCTGCTGTGGCTCTCGATGAGCGGCGTCTGCGCGGCGTCCGGCTCGGCCTGCTCCTCGAACATCAAGGGCGAGGACGAGGAGGACCTGTCCTCCTCGCACGTGCTCACCGCGATCGGCGTCCCGCCGGAGATCTGCCACGGCTCGATCTGCTTCTCCCTCGGCAAGGACAGCACGGGGGAGGAGGTGGACTTCGTCCTCGGGATCATGCCGGGGATCGTGCAGCGGCTCTGGGCGATGTCCCCGCTCTACGCGGAGCGGGTGAAGCGCTAGAAGAGCTTGACGAAGACCGTGAACGTGGTCTTGGCGCTGCGGGTGCCGTTGAGGTCCTCGAGCCAGACTTGGAGGCGGTGCGGCCCCTCGACGGTCGGCGTGATCTTCACGTCCGTGACCTCCCGGACGCCGGCAGCCCCGATGAAGACGTCCGTGAACGTCGCGGTGTAGCTGATGTTGCCGTCGAGGTCCCGGACGGTGAGCGAGTCGATGTCGGCCGCCGCGTCGAAGTACGAGAAGCGCAGGGCCAGGGTGTCGGCCGTCAGGTCGTTGGGGTTGACGGTGATGCCCGCCGCCGGGTCACGGTAGACGGGGGCGGGCGGAGGTTCGTCGGGATTGGACGGCGGCAGCTGGATGCCCACGCCAAGCAGTTCCATCCGCGGCGGGTCGGGGTCGTCCCCCACGTCCTCGAAGACGCCGCCGAGCTTGGCGCAGCCGGGGAGCAGAACTGCCAGGGCGCAGATCAGGAACGGGCGGCGCATGCCGGTCATGGACGAGACTGTAGCCGCGGCCGACACCCCTTGTCAATCGGCCGGCGCGGCCGCCGGCGACGGCGAAAACAGCGGGCCGTGACGATCCCCGGCAACCCGAAGGAGTTCGCCCGCGACATCGCCGGCGGCTTCTTCGTCTTCAACCAGGCGACCTGCCGCCAGTTCGCGCCCGCGGAGCTCGCGACCCTCTACCGGCTCCTCGAGCACGTCGCCCGCGAGATCCGGGCCGAGCAGATCCCGCTCGACCAGATCGTCGAGATCCAGCGGCGCAACCAGCGCCTCGGCCGGGCGAACACCGCGATGATGTTCATCCGCAACCACGCCAAGCGCCACCGCATCGTCCTCTAGAGCAGCACCGCGGCCTGTTCGGCGAGGGCGGAGCGCGCGCTCATCTCCAGCTGCAGGTAGCAGAAGTTCTCCTGCTCGATGAAGCGGCTGATGAGGTACGAGAGCCCGTTCGACGTCGCGTCCAGGTACGGCTGGTCGATCTGGTCGAGGTCGCCCGTGAGGACGATCTTCGTGCCCTCGCCGCAGCGCGTGATGATCGTCTTGACGTCGAGGGGCCGCAGGTTCTGCGCCTCGTCGACGATGAGGAAGCGCCGCGGCAGGCTGCGGCCGCGGATGTACGTCAGCGGCTCGATCTTCACGATGCCCGACTCGATGAGGTAGTCCGAGCTCTTGTAGCGCCCCGCCGCGCCGCGCGCGTCCTTGCGCTGGTCGCGGGGCGTGGCCACGATGACGTCGAGATTGTCGTGGACCGGCTGCATCCAGGGCCCGAGCTTCTCCTCGACCTGCCCGGGCAGGAAGCCGAGGTCCTGGCCGAGCGGGACGATCGGCCGCGCGACCATCACCTGCTCGTACCCGGTCCGCTCCGCCGGGGTCCGCGCCGCGCGGAAGTCCGCGGTCTGGTCGATCCCCGCCGCCAGCGCCAGCAAGGTCTTGCCGGTGCCGGCCTTGCCGGTGAGCGCGACGACGTCGATGTCGGGCGTCACGAGCGCGTCCAGCGCGCACTCCTGCTCCACGTTCTTGGCGCTGATCCCCAGGACCGAGCGCCGCCGTCGCACCGGCTCGGGGTCCCCGCCGCCGCGCAGCCGCAGCAGCTGGTCGCCGTCGCGCCGGTAGACGACCGAGCGCACGTCGCAGCCCGCGCCCTCGGGGAGCAGGCGCCCGCAGCGCTGGAAGATCGTGGTCTTGTCGTTGCGGTAGTCCTGGGCCGCGACGCCGAGCGCCTCGGACTTGATCCGCACCGCAAGGTCCTTCGAGACGAGCACCACCGGCTGGCGGCTGTGCGCGCCGAGGCGCACCGCGGTCATGATGATGCTGTTATCGGCGCTGGAGCGCGCGCGGCCCGGCACCTCCTCGTTGGTCTCGACGCGCAGGCTCCCGCCGTGGGGCAGCGGCACCCCGCGCGAGAGGTTGCCCTGCTCGCGGAACGAGTCGATGAGACGCAGCGCGTGGCGCACCGATGTCGGGATCTCGCCGTGGCCGCGCTTGAGTCCGTCGAGCTCCTCGATGACGGCGATGGGCAGCACGATCTCGTTGTCCTCGAAGCGCAGGAGCGCCTCGGGGTCGTGCACGAGGACGTTCGTGTCGATGACGTAGATCTTCTCCATGGCCCCCTCCCGCGCTTCAGGCCGGCGGTGCGACCGCCCCCGCCAGCGACCGCAGGGCCGCGGCGACCCCCGGCCCCTCCTCCCCCACGCACACCCGCAGCACCCGCCGCCCGACGGCCTCGAGCGCCCGCAGATCGCCGATGGACTGCGCGCTCTTGAGCACGCCGAACCCGATTGAGCCCGCCCCCGACCCGAAGTCGTCGGGGATCGTCTCGTCGTCCGCGTTCGCACTCACCAGCTGGATGAAGACGCCTCCCGGCCCGCCCTTGTGGAGCTGGCCCGTGGAGTGCAGGAACCGCGGGCCGAACCCCGCGGTCACGGCGCGCCCCGTGCGCGCGCGCACCGCCGCGCCCAGCTCCTCCAGGGCCGCCGCCGCGCCCCCCGGGTCCACGAACGCCTGGAGACCGACGAAGTCACCCGGCTGCGCCGCCGCCAGCAGGCGCATGATCTGCGCGGGCGCGGCGCCCGCATCGACCTCGCTCGCGGCCACCGGGAGCGCCCCCCGCTCGCGGTAGGCGGCGATCACCGCGCGGGCCTCGCGCTTGGCGGCCTCGACGTCCGGCTGGTCGAACGGGTTCACCCCGAGCAGGTGGCCGGCCACCGCGGTCGCGAACTCCCAGCGGAAGAACTCGCCGCCGAGTTCCAGCCGGTCCGCGATGCGCAGCTCCAGCACCGGGTGCCCCGCGGCCGCAAGGGCGTCGGGCACGCCGTCGTGATCGCGGTCCCCGTCGAGCAGCAGGAACACGAAGAGCCGCTCCGGGCGATACTGCCCCGGGGTCGCGGGGCGCTCGCCCGTGACGGGGACGATGCCACGCCCCTGCTTGCCCGTGCTCTCGGCGACCAGCTGCTCGACCCAGGCACCGAAACCAGCGATCCGCTCCGAGCAGACGATGGTCAGCTTGTCCCGCCCGATGAGGGCCATGGCCCCGGCCAGCGCTCCGAGCGCGACGCCGGGGTTCGTGTCCGCCACCCCCGCCGCGCACCGCGCGGCCATGGCCTGCGCGGAGGCGAGCAGCCGCTCCAGGTTGACGCCGTCGAGCGCGGCGGGCACCAGGCCGAAGTGCGTCAGCGCCGAGAAGCGCCCACCCACGTCCGGGTCGTTGAGGAAGACCTCCCGCGCGCCGATGCGCCGCCCCATCTCCTCGAGCGACGAGCCCGGATCCGTGACGATCACGAAGCGCCGGCCTGCCGCCGCCGCGCCCAGGCGCGCCGCGGCCGCCGCGTGGAAGTACTTGAAGAACGAGAGCGTCTCGACGGTGCCCCCGGACTTCGTCGAGACCACGTACAGACTGCTGTCGGGCGGGTGGCGTGCGGCTGCGGCGCGGACCGCGACGGGGTCCGTGCTGTCGAGGACGGCGACGGGGGGATGGCCGGGCGCCGCGCCAAACGTCGCCGTGAACAGCTCGGGGGCCAGGCTCGAGCCGCCCATCCCCAGGAGCAGCGCCTCCCGGATGCCCTCGGCGCGCACTCCCCGGGCAAACGCCGCGATCCGCGGCAGCTCGCGCATCATGTCCGCCGGAGCGCGCAGCCAGCCGAGGCGGTTTGCGACCTCTGCAGGCGCCGGCTGCCAGAGCGTGTGGTCGCCGGCCCAGATGCGCGCGGCGGCGCGCGCGGCGGTGCAACGGGCAAGCGCCGCGGCGAACGCGTCGCGGCAGGTCGCGTCCAGCAGCAGCCGGGCCCGCGGCGCGCCCGCGGCCGGCTGCGGGGCGCTCACGCCCCCTCCTTCTTCTCCCAGCTCCCGGGGCCGTAGCGCTTCCCCAGGTCCTCCATCTTGCCCAGGCGCCGGCGGTACCGCTCCTCCGGGACGAACCGCGCCGCGAGGAACGCCTTCACCGCATCCCGCGCCAGCTCGATGCCGATGACGCGCGCGCCCAGCGCCAGGACGTTCATGTCGTCGTGCTCGACGCCCTGGCGCGCCGAGTAGCAGTCGTGCCCCACGCCGGCGCGGATCCCCTCCATGCGGTTGGCGGCCATCACCGCGCCGATCCCGCTGCCGCACAGCAGCAGCCCGCGGTCGACTTCGCCGCTCCGGATCGCCAGGCCGAGCTTTTCGGCCGCGTCCGGATAGTCGGACGGCTCCTGCGAGTGCACGCCCAGGTCCTGGACGGTGTGGCCGAGCGAGCGGATGAACGGCACCAGTTCCTGCTTCAGGGGGAATCCGCCGTGGTCGGACGCGATCGCGATGCGCATGGTCGTAAGCCCTCCCTGCCGATGGTTGTAGCCTCCGCGCCGTCGCGCTGTCAATCGCGCGCACGCGGCGGCCGGCCCTTGACGAGGGGCGCGCGGCAGATTCAAATGGCCCGATGGAAGTGCGTGGGCCCGTCATCGACATCCACACCCACGCGTTCCCGGATGCGCTGGCGCCGCGGGCGATCGCCCACCTGGAGCGCCGGGCCAACGTCACGGCGGCGCTCGACGGCACGGCCGGCGCCCTCGTGGCCTCGATGGACCGCGCCGGGATCGCGGCCTCGGTCGTCTGCGCCGTGGCCACCGCGCCGGCGCAATTCGAGCCGATCCTGCGCTGGTGCGCGGCGATCGGCTCCGCCCGCCTGCTCCCGTTCCCCTCGGTGCACCCCGGCGCCCGGGACGCGGCCGCCGAGGCCGCGCAGGTCGCGGCCGGCGGCTTCCGCGGCGTCAAGCTGCACCCGGAGTACCAGGACTTCTTCGCCGACGACCCCGCGCTCGATCCGCTGTACCGCGCCCTCGAGGAGCGGGGCCTGGTCGCCCTGTTCCACGCCGGGCACGACATCGGCTACCCGGACTCCGACCGCGCGGCGCCGGCGCGGCTCCTGGCGGTCCACCGCGCCTTCCCCCGGCTGCCGATCGTCGCCTCGCACCTCGGCGGCTTCCGCCGCTGGGACGAGGTCGCGGCGCAGGTCGTGGGCAGCGGCCTGTGGCTCGACACCAGCTACACGATCGGCCACATCCCCCCGCAGTTGCTGCGGGAGATCCTCCTCGGGCACCGCCCCGACCGGCTGCTGTTCGGCTCGGACTCGCCCTGGGAGGACCAGCGGTCGGCGCTCGCATCCGTGAGGGCGCTGGATCTGCCCCCAGCCCTGGAGGAGCGCATCCTGGGCATCAACGCCGCCTCCTTGCTCGGAATCGCCCTCGCTCACCCCTGAAGGGGCTCCGTCGGCAAGCAGCCGCGCGGTAGTTCGCGGACCTTGTCCCTTCAGGCTCCGCAACCCAAGCTTCCAAGGGAGAGCGAGAGCGAATCCCGTCCCATTGGTGAGCCTAGGCTGCCTGGGCGAGAGCGAGCGGATTTTTGCGTTCGGACAAGGCAGCGGAAATGGGCGCGCGGAGGTGGCCTCGTGGCCACCGCACAAGCAGCCCTTTCCGCAACGCAGTCCGGGCGCGAAAAGCCCTCGCTATCGACCCGGGCCTCAGCTGCACTGGCTGCCCGCGAGCAGTCATGCGGGGATTTTTCGTCCTGGCAAGGCAGGACGCAAACTCGCGAGGAGGCGTCCTGACGCGGGTCCCAGAGCGAGCGGATTTTCGTGTCCTGGCAAGGCAGCCCGGATGGGCGCGCGGAGGTGGCCTGGTGGCCACCGCACAAGCAGCCCTCCGGGCAACGCTGCCAGGGCGCGAAAAGCCCTCGCTATGGACCTGCGCCTATGGCTTGAGTGCCTCCCGGTTCAGGATGCAGGCGAGGCTGACGAGCGCGCGCCGCTCGTCGCGCGGCCGCATATGCAGGCCATAGGCGCGCGCCACGACCGCGAGATTGCGCAGTTCCGTCCGGTAGAAGCGCTTCGAGACCTCCCCGTCCCAGGCCGCCACCGTCTCCACGAGCAGCGGCGCCGCGCGCACGAGGAACCGCCACGCCGCGTAGCTGTCGTCGGCCCGCGGCGGATGGCGCCTGCCGAAGATCGCCAGGACGTCGCCAAGGTACCGGTCCCACCCCTCGCGCAGGTCCTCCCGGCGACGCAACCCCTCGACGAGCTCGTTGTCGACGACGCCCCGCGGATGGCGACGCCGTTCGCGCGGCCGGACCGCGATGAAGAAGAAGTACGGGTCCGTCTCCCCCGTCTCCCTGCGGAAATGCGCCCAGCGTCGCCGCAGGGCGTCCGGCTTGACAAGGGCCGCCACGTCCAGCGCCTTGGGGTCGAAGAGCGCGACGCCGTTGCGGTTGGCGCCCGCGACGGAGACCCAGTGCATCCAGTTGTCCACGCAGAGGATGCAGGGCTGTCCGTTCTGCGCGTACCGCATGAGGCTGCGGAAGGCCGCGGGGAAATGCCGATAGCTCCGGAAGACCGCCTCGCAGCCGTACCGGCGCGCCGCCTTCGCGATGCCGCCCTCGTCCGTCCCCCAGAAGGTGGTCTGGGATGCCCTGCGCAGGTCCTTTTCGTCGACGCTCTTGCCGAGAAAGGTCAGGGCGTACCGCAGGGCGGCCGCGCCGCAGGAGTACTCCTTGTGCTGCTGTTCGAACGCCACGGGCCCGCCCGCCTTTCCTCCGTACCGCACCGCACGCGGGAGGCACTCGCACCTGGTGACGCCCACGTGCAGGGCAAGGTAGGCCGGGAGATTTGTCCTGTCAATAGAGCGTTGAGTAATCGTGTCTTATCAAGCTCTTTGCGCCACAGACCTGTGACTGAATATCAACACAGGAATGACGACGTCCGGAGGTTGCCGCCCTGTGTTCCCGCATGGCGATGAAGTGCCCGCGAGGAGCGCCGCCCGGGGCGGGTGCACCGAGCGGCGCGAAACGGAAGCGGGCGGAGCTACTCCTTCTTCGCCTTCTTCCCCTTGGGAGGCGCCGCGCGGCGCAGCGCGTGCGTCGTCCGCCGGTAGTCCCGGCGGATGCGCGCGAGCTTCTCGCCCTCCTTGGCCTCCTTCGCCTGCTCGCGCGCCTTCTTCAGCTGCGCGAGGCGCTTCTTGAGCGTCGCCTTGTCCTTCGCGGCCTTCGGTTTCGCCGCTCCGGCCTTCTTCCCCTTCTCTGCCGCCATGCTCGCATTCCTCCCTGTTCGTTGTACTCCCGCTGCTATCGGGCGACCGCCGCGGCTCCCGCGAGCTGCCGGCCATGAAGGGACAGGAACCCTGCCCCGTTGATCTCGACGCACACCAGGTCGCCGGGCGCCGGCTGCGACGGCGCGGCGAAGTTGACGATCTTGTTCCCCCGCGTCCTGCCCGTGAACTCGTCCGCGCTGCGGCGGCTTGGGCCTTCCACCAGCACCTCGACCTCGGCGCCGACGAGGCGCGCATTGACCTGCTCGGTGACCTCGCGCTGGAGCGCCTGCACCTCGATGAGGCGGGCGGCCTTCTCCTCCTCGGGGACCACCCCGTCCATGCCGGCGGCGGCCGTCCCCTCGCGCGGCGAGTACCGGAAGGAGAAGATCGCGTCGAAGCGCAGCTCCTCGAGGGCGGCGAGCGTGCGCCGGAACTCGGCGGCGCTCTCGCCCGGGAAGCCGACGATGATGTCGGTGGTGACCGCGACGCCAGGCACCATCCCGCGCAGCTCGCCGACGATGCGCCGGTAGTCCTCCAGCGTATAGCCGCGGTTCATGCGCCGCAGCACGGTGTCGGCGCCGGCCTGCAGCGGCAGGTGCACGGCCTCGCAGACCGAGGGCAGGTCGCGCACCGCCCGCATCAGCCCCGCCGTGAAGTCCTTCGGGTGCGAGGTCGTGAAGCGCACCCGCGGGATGCCGCAGCTGCCGTCGATCGCGCGCAGCAGGCCGGGGAAGTCGGCGGCCGGCTGCAGCCCGCGCCCGTACGAGTTGACGTTCTGTCCGAGCAGCGTCACCTCGCGGCACCCGCCACGGCCCAGGGCGGAGACCTCCGCCAGGACCTCCACCGGGGGACGGCTGCGCTCGCGCCCGCGCACGAGCGGGACGACACAGTAGGCGCAGAAATTGTCGCACCCGTGCATCACGTTGACCCAGGCCTTTATCGCGCTGGCGCGCAGCGGCGTCGCCGGGTGCCCCGGCGCCTCGTCCTCCCCGGTGTCGACCGCCGGCCGCCCTGTCGCCCGCACCCGCTCGAGCACCTCCGCCAGCGCGTCGAAGCGCCGCGTCCCGACGACGGCATCCACGGCGGGAAGCCGCTCGAGCACGCGCGGGCCGAGCTGCTGGGCCACGCACCCCGCGAACACCAGGAGCGTGCCGGGGCGACGACGCTTGATCTGCCCGTACCGGCCGGCGAGGCTGAACGCCTTCTGCTCCGCGCGGTCGCGGATGCTGCAGGTGTTGACGAGGATGACGTCGGCGTCCTCGGGTGAGGCGGCCATGCGGTAGCCCTCGGCCCTGAGGATGCCGGCCATCTTCTCGGTGTCGGCCTCGTTCATCTGGCAGCCGAGGGTCTCGAGCCAGGCGGATCGGTTCACCATAGGGCGCGCATCATACCGCATGCGCAGCCGTCGCGACAACGCCGGTGCGCCTTCGGGCACGCGGGCGGGGGCGCGCCTTGACGCGTCGGCCCGGCCGCTGGTACGTTCAGGCCCGGCAATGCGTCCCCCCATGAACGCGACGACCTGGAACCTGCTCAGCCCGCCGCCGGATGCCGTCGACCGCATCGAGCGGGACCTCGGCGTGTCCGCGACCCTCGCGCGGGTGCTCGTGAACCGCGGCTCGGGCGACCCGGACGCGGCGGGCCGCTTCCTTGGCCCTTCGCTCGGCCACCTGCACGACCCGCTGGCGATGCGCGGCATGACGGATGCCGTCTACACGGTCGCGCGGGCGGTGCGCGAGCGGCGCCAGATCCTCGTCTGCGGCGACTACGACGTCGACGGGGTCACCGGCACGGTGCTGCTCGTCGACTTCCTGCGGCGCCACACGCCCGCGGTCTCCTACCACATTCCCCACCGCACCGACGACGGCTATGGGCTGCACGCGGCAACGGTCCGCCGCTTCGCCGACGAGGGGGGCTCGCTGATCGTCACGGTGGACTGCGGGGTCTCCGACAGCGCCGAGATCGGACTGGCGCGCTCGCTCGGCATCGACGTCGTCGTCACCGACCACCACGAGCCGCCGGGGCGGCTGCCCGCGGCGAACGCCGTCCTCAACCCGCGGCGACCCGGCTGCCGCTACCCGTTCAAGAGCCTCGCGGGCGTCGGCATCGCCTTCAAGCTGGCGCAGGCGCTCTCCCGCCTGATCGGTCCCGGTGCGCACCCGGGCGGCGACGAGCAGCTCTTCTCCTACCTCGACCTGGTCGCCCTCGGCACCGTCGCCGACATCGCCCCGCTTGTCGGCGAGAACCGCGTCCTCGTGCGCCACGGCCTCGAGGTGCTCGGCTCGGGCTCACGCCTTGGGGTGCGCGCGCTGCTGCACACGGCGGGCATCGAGACCAGGCCCCTGCGCGCGGCGCAGATCGGCTTCGGGCTCGGCCCGCGCATCAACGCCGCGGGCCGCCTCGACCGCGCGGACACGGCGGTGGAGCTGTTCCTCACCGACGACCCGCGCCGCGCCCGGCACCTCGCCGAGCTGCTCGAGCGCCAGAACGCCCGCCGCCGCGAGATCGAGACGCAGATCCGCGAGGAGGCGCTCCGCATCGTCGAGGAGTGCGGCACGGACGACCGCATCCTCGTGCTCGCCGCGCCCGGCTGGCACCCGGGCGTCATCGGCATCGTCGCCGCGAAGATCGCCGAACGCTACTGTCGCCCGGCGCTGCTGGTCTCCACCGGCCGGGACCCGGGGAAGGGCTCCGCGCGCTCCGTGGCCGACGCGAACCTCTACGCGGAGCTCTGCCGCGTCCGCCACCTCTTCACGGCGCTCGGCGGCCACGCGCACGCCGCGGGCTTCTCGATCCGCGAGGCGGACATCCCCGCGCTGCGCCGCGAGCTCAACGCCGGCACGCGCCTGGCCGGGGCCTCCCGGCGGATCGACATCGACGCGGACCTCGCCTTCGCCGACCTGCGCCCCTCCCTCGTGGAGGAACTGCGGCGCCTGGCGCCCTTCGGCCACGGCAACCCCGAACCGGCCTTCGCCACGCGCGCGGTGCGCCTGGCGCAGCCGCCGCGCACCGTCGGCAGCAACCACCTGCGCCTGACCCTCGTCCAGAGGCCGCACGCGCGCTCCTTCATCGGTTTCAATTTCGCCGGCTTCGCGGCGGACCTCGCCACGGGCATCGGCGTGGACGTCGCGTACGACCTCGACCTCGAGGGCGCGCCCCGCGGCGGCTGGGAGCGCTACCGCCTGCGCGACATCCGCATTCCGGACCGGACGGCACCGCCTCCCGCCGCACCGTGACGCAGCGCATCCGCATCCTCCCCGAGGAGACGATCAACCGCGTCGCGGCCGGCGAGGTGGTCGAGCGCCCGGCCGCTGCCCTCAAGGAGCTGCTCGAGAACGGCATCGACGCGGGCGCGGCGAGCGTCGCCGTCGAGCTCGAGCGCGCCGGCAAGGGGCTGATCAGCGTCACCGACGACGGCGCCGGCATGGGGCACGACGAGCTGCTCCTCGCGCTCGAGCGCCACGCCACGAGCAAGATCGCCTCGGTCGAGGACCTCGGGCGCGTCGCGACGTTCGGCTTCCGGGGCGAGGCGCTGCCGAGCATCGCCGCGGTCTCGCGCCTGCTGATCGAGACGCGCGAGCGCGGCGCGCACGCCGGCACCCGGCTCGAGGCCGACGGCGGGCGCATCCTGCGCGTGGCGCCGTGCGGCTGCCCCGAGGGGACGCGCGTCGAGGTGCGCGGGCTCTTCCACACCGTCCCGGCGCGGCTCAAGTTCCTGCGCACCGACGCCACGGAGCTGGGACGCTGCCTCGAGGTGGCCTCCCGCCTCGCCCTCGCCTGCCACCGCGTCGCCTTCAGCGTCCGCCACGGCGGCCGCGACCTGCTGCGGCTGGCCCCCGCGCCCGACCCCGGGACGCGGCTGCGCGGGCACCTCGGCGTCGAGTTCTTCGCGGGGCTCCTGCCGGTGCGTGCCGCGCGGGACCTGGCCGCCGTCTCCGGGTACTTCTCGCGCCCCGGCGCCGGGCGGCCCGGCGCGGAGCACCAGCAGCTCTTCGTCAACGGCCGCCCCGTCCGCGACCAGCTCCTCGCGCAGGGCATCCGCGAGGCCTGCCGCGACCACTTCCTCCAGGAGCCGGCGGGCGCGTCGTGGTACCTCTGGATCGAGCTGCCGCCCGAGGAGGTCGACGTGAACGTGCACCCGACGAAGCGCGAGGTGCGCTTCCGCGACCTGCCGGCGGTGCGCGGACTGGTGACCGAGGCGGTGCGCGAGGCCCTGCGACGCGACCGCGCGGC
>DATDCY010000293.1 GCA_036524115.1 bacterium
CGGCGAGTACCTCGCCACCGAGCCGCTGCACGAGCAGCGCTACCTGCAGCAGTTCTACGAGGCCTACCGCCACCAGCGCGAGCGGGCGGGCGAGTCCGTCGTGAAGCTCACGCCCGAGGGCTTCCAGAAGACCCTCGCCGACCGGATCGCGCAGATCAAGCGCGAGCAGCGCTGCGAGTCCGTGCTCGTGCGGGTCGTCTCCGAGAACGGGCGCACCCGCATCGTGGCCAAGCCGTTCCGCCGCGGGGGCGGGACGCCGGGGGCGGGGGAGTGAAACTGCGCCTGCGCGGCCAGCGCACGCTGGCGCAGCCGGCCGCCTGCTGCGGCATCGGGCTGCACAGCGGGCTGATCGTCAACCTCGAGGTGCGGCCGCTCCCGCCCGCCAGCGGCATCCTCTTCCAGCGCGTCGACCTGCCGGGCCGGCCGACCGTGGCGGCCGCGATCCGCAACGTCGCCAGCACCGTGTTCGCGACCACCCTCGAGTCGCGGGGCGTGCGCGTGGGCACGGTCGAGCACCTGCTCGCGGCGCTCGCCGGCCTCGGCGTGGACAACGCGCTGGTGCAGATCGACGCCGCGGAGGTGCCGATCATGGACGGGAGCGCGCTGCCCTTCGTCGACCTCGTGCGCAACGCGGGTGTGGTCGAACAGGGGCCGGTGCAGCCGCACCTGCGGATCCTGCGGCCGGTGGAGCTGGTCGAGGCGGAGCGCGCCGCGGGGTTCTACCCGGCGGACGGCCTGGACATCACCTGCCGGATCTCGTTCGCGCACCGGCTCATCGGCGAGCAGCGCGTGAGCTACCGCCACGACGAGCTGGACTTCGCGCGCGGCATCGGCCCGGCGCGCACGTTCGGCATGCAGCGGGACGTCGAGGTCCTTCTCGAGAGCGGGATGGCGCGGGGCGGCTCCACCGACAACGCGGTGGTCCTGACGGAGGACGCGGTGCTCAACGAGGGCGGGCTGCGCTTCAAGGACGAGTTCGTGCGGCACAAGGTGCTCGACTGCCTCGGGGACATGGCACTGCTCGGGTACCCGGTGCTCGGGCACCTCGTCGCGATCCGCAGCGGGCACGAGCTGCACGCGCGCCTGATGCGCCGTCTCCTCGAGGACACCGCGGCCTGGGAGCTGCTCACCGAGCGGGAGGCGGAGTCGCTGCCGTGCCCGCCGACGGTCCCGGGGATTCTTGCGTCGCCCGGGGCGATCGCGAGGCCCTGATGCACCCCGGCGGTGTTGCTCCTCGCCTCGCTTGTGCGGCGGGCACCAGCCCGCCTCCGCGCGGGCTTGTCGCTGCCTTGCCGGAGCGCACCAGGACGCTCGCGCTCGACTCGGGCAGCAAAGGTGCGGGCAGTTGAGCCGTTCCGGGGACGAGTGAGCTAATCCTCCCGGACCACGAAGCCCGCCAGGTCTTGCTCGGCGAAGGCCGCCGCGGCGCTGGCCGCCTCCTCCTCGTCGCCGTAGCCGCCCACGCGCACGCGCCACCAGGTCGCGCGATTGTCCTGGAACTCCACGACGCGCACCGCGCGGAAGGTCGCGCCGAGCCGGGCCGCCAGGCGGCGGGCGTTGGCCTCGACCGCGAACGCGCCGACCTGAACGGCGAAGGCGCCGCGCAGGACCGGCGCCCCCTCCGCCGGGCCGCCGGCCGCGGG
>DATDCY010000294.1 GCA_036524115.1 bacterium
CAGCGCCCGGCGCAGCGCCACGTAGCGCCCGGCGCGGCGCGGCGAGATGCGGCCGTTGACGACGAGCACGGGCACGCCCGCGCGCCGCAGCGCGACGAGCAGCACCGGCCAGAGCTCGGTCTCGAGCAGGACGAACAGCGCCGGGCGTTCGCGGCGCACGGCCGCCGCCGGAATCCACCCCCAGTCCAGCGGCAGGAAGCGGCAGCGCACCCGCGGCTCGCCGGCGGCCACCGTCTCCTCGGCCACGCGACGACCGCCGGGCGTGAACGTTGAGAGCAGGACGCGGGCGTCGGGGCGCTCGCGCAGCAACGCGCCGATCAGCGGGGCCGCCGCCCGCACCTCGCCGACGGAGGCGGCGTGAACCCAGATCGTCCCGGCGGCCGCCTCCCCGCGCGCCGCGCCGCCGAGGCGCTCGCGGAGCCCCCGGCGCAGCGCCGGCACGAAGGGCGCCAGCAGCAGCAGCGCGGCCAGGGCAACCGCGCCGAGGGCCTGATAGACGATGAGCAGCATCCCGGGGCGGCATTATACCCACGATCCGCGCAGGCGCGGATCCGGCAGAGCAGACCTGTCGACCTGCCTCGGATCAATGTGACTTCACCGCACTGTGGCAGGGAGGACTGTCAACCACGCGAGGCGCACCCCACGATCGAGGCACGATGACACGTCGTCTTCTCCGATCCGCGCGCACGCGCGGAGCGGATACCCGCACTCGCATTGGCACCCCGCGCGTGCTACCATTCCGGCCGGCCCGGGAGGCGGCGGCGCGTTGCTGGTGACGCGCCGGGCGCTTCGGGCGGGCCGAGGCTGAATGGCTGAGACTGACGCGAAGACAGCGACTCCCCTCCCCCCCGTGCACGCCCGGGGGGAGCGCCCCATACCCTTCCATCGCACCCTGCGCTTCCGCCTCGGGGTGACCCTCGCCGTGGTGATCGCGGCCTCCGCCGGCGTCTTCGCCTTCCTCATGATCGCCCACACCCGCAGCGAGATCCTCGCGCAGGCGATCTCGCACAGCAGGCAGACGGCGGAGATCATCCGGCGCAGCACCCGCTTCGCGATGCTCCAGAACCACCGGGAGCAGGTGGCGCGGATCATCGACGCCGTGAGCCGCACCCGCGGCGTCGAGAAGATCCGGATCTTCGACCGCGAGGGGAGGATCATCACGTCGACGGATCCGCAGGAGGTCGGCAGCCGGGTCGACAAGAGCGCGGAGGCCTGCTACCGCTGCCACGCCGCCGGCAAGCCCCTGTCGCAGCTGCCGGGCACCGAACGGCACCGCATCTACAGCTCCCCCGCGGGGCACCGCATCCTCGGCACGATCGACGTCATCCGCAACGAGATCGCCTGCTCGACCGCGGACTGCCACGCGCACCCGGGCTCGGTCACCGTGCTCGGGGTCCTCGACATCGCCTACTCGCTCGACGCCTTCGACGCGGGCCAGCGCGGGGACATCCTCAAGCTCGCCGGCCTCTCGGGCCTCCTCGCCCTCGTCATCCTCGTCGCGGTGATCCTCGTGCTCAACCGCCACGTGTACCAGCCGCTTGGCGACCTCGAGGCCGGTGCGCGGCTGGTCTCGGCCGGGAACCGCGAGCACCTGATCCCGGTGCGCCGCCCGGACGAGATCGGGCACCTCGCCAACTCCTTCAACCAGATGACGCTGGCCCTCAAGGAGTCCGAGCACGGCCTCGCCGAGTGGGCGCACACCCTCGAGGCCAAGGTCGCCCAGAAGACGCGCGAGCTGCGCTTCGCCGAGGCGAAGACGGCGCACGCGGAGAAGCTGACCTCGGTCGGGCTGCTGGCGGCGGGGATCGCCCACGAGATCAACAACCCCCTCACCGGCGTGCTGACCTTCGCGCACCTGGTCCGCGCCAAGCTCCCCGAAGGGAGCACCGAGGCCGAGGACATGGACGTCATCATCCGCGAGACCAAGCGCTGCGCGGGGATCATCAAGCGACTGCTGGACTTCGCCCGCGAGAAGAAGCCGGAGGCCGCGCGGGCCGACCTCAACGCGGTGGTGCGCGAGACGGTCGAGTTCGTCGAGCACCAGGCGGGCTTCCAGAACGTGGCGTTCGCGCTCGCGCTCGACCCGCAGCTGCCGCAGGTCTGGATGGACCCGAACCAGATCAAGCAGGTCGTGATGAACCTCGTCGTCAACGCCCGGGACGCGATGGCCGAGCGCGGCCGGCTCGAGGTGCGCTCGCGCGAACTGCCCGCGCCGGTGGTCACGGCCTCGGGGCAGCCGCCCACGCGGGCGGTCGAGCTGACCTTCACGGACACGGGCTGCGGGATCCCCCGGGAGAACCTGCCGAAGATCTTCGACCCCTTCTTCACCTCCAAGGATCCGGGCAAGGGGGTCGGGCTCGGCCTTTCGGTGGGCTACAGCATCATCAGGGCGCACGGCGGGTCGATCGACGTGGCGAGCGAGGTCGGCCACGGCACCACGTTCCGCATCGTGCTCCCCGTGGACGGGAGACCGCCGGAGGGCGGGAGGGAGGGGCATGCCAGCTAGGATACTGGTCGTCGACGACGAGGAGGTGGTCTGCCGGGCCGTGGCCCGCATCCTCGACGGCAAGGGGCACCAGATCGAGACGGTCACCAATGGCGTCGAGGGGCTGCGGCGCGTGGAGGCGACCGCGTACGATCTCGTGATCCTCGACATCATGATGCCGGAGGTCTCGGGGCTGGACATCCTGCAGCGGGTCAAGGAGAGCCAGCCGGACACCGATGTCATCATGATCACCGGCCTGTCGCAGATCGAGACCGCGGTGCAGTCGATGAAGCTCGGCGCCTTCGACTACATCCCGAAGCCCTTCACCCCGGAGGAGCTGAGCATCTCGGTCGAGCGCTCGCTGGAGCGCCGGCGCCTGCTGCGCGAGAACACGCTGCTGCGCGCCGAGGCCGGCTCGAAGTACCGGTTCGAGAACATCATCGGCTCCTCGCCGCAGATGCAGAACGTCTACCGGCTCATCGCCAAGTGCGCGCCGACGAACAGCACGGTCTTCATCAGCGGCGAGAGCGGCACCGGCAAGGAGCTGATCGCGCGGGCGATCCACTACAACAGCCTGCGCAAGGACCGGCCGTTCGTCCCCGTGGACTGCGGCAGCCTCAGCGAGACGCTGCTCGAGAGCGAGCTCTTCGGGCACGTCAAGGGCGCCTTCACCGGCGCGGTGGCCAACAAGCAGGGGCTGTTCAAGGTCGCCGACGGCGGCACGCTCTTCCTCGACGAGATCGGCAACATCTCGCTCGCGACGCAGGCCAAGCTGCTGCGCGTGCTCCAGGAACACGAGTTCAAGCCCGTCGGCGACACGCGCTCGCAGCCCTCGAACATCCGGCTGATCACGGCGACGAACCTCGACCTCAAGGCGCTCGTCGGGCATGGGAAGTTCCGCGAGGACCTGCTGTATCGCATCAACGTCTTCCCGATCGTGCTGCCGCCGCTGCGCGACCGGCGCGAGGACATCCCGGCGCTGGCGTACCACTTCCTCAAGACCTTCAGCGACGAGCTGGGCAAGCGCGTGCGCGAGATCTCCCCCGAGGCGCTGAACCTGCTGCTCAACCACGACTGGCCCGGCAACATCCGCGAGCTGGAGAACACGATCCACCGCGCGGTGATCCTCACCAACGACCACGTCATCAGCCAGGCGCACCTCTCGAGCATCCTCGAGCTGGTGCCGCGCCTGGAGGCGAACGTGCCGACGAGCGCCGAGGAGCTCAAGCGCGTCAAGAAGACGATCCGCGAGAAGTCGGTCGAGCGCATCGAGAAGCTCTTCGTGCTCGAGGCTTTGCGGCGCAACGGCTGGAGCGTGACCAGGAGCGCCGAGGAGACGGGGATGCAGCGCACGAACTTCCAGGCGCTGATGAAGAAGTACGGCATCCGCGTGCGCGGCGCCGCCGGCGCGGTCCAGGAGCCGGATGACGCTGGCGCCGAGGACGCCGGGGAGGACGACGCCGAGGACTAGGCCCAGGCCAGGAGCCCGTGCAGAACGGAAAGCCTTCGCATCACAGCAGCGGCGCGCGCAACGCTCTCGTGGCGGCCGTTCTCTGCGTGTGTCTCTTTCCGGCTCCCTGTTGGTCCGGGGAAGGCCTCGCGGAAGGAGCATCCCGACGTGCCCGGGATGTGACCGATCGAGATTTCGAACTGACGCTGGAAGAGCTCACGCCGCTTTCGCGGGATGAGGTCCGGAAGCTCCGCCTGCTGTTCAACGGCGACAGCCCCGCGGAACAGCAACCCGTGCTCGACGTTCTGCTGGGGAAGGTGGGAACGCTCTCCCCCCAGGCGGTCGCGCGGTTGCGCCTTGCCCTGCTGAGCTCGGAGGCCTCTGTGCGCTGGATGGCAATCCAGATCCTGGCACGGCACGGCGACGCCCCCTTGCTGCTGTTCGCCAGGCTCCTGCGGGATGACTCCCGAGAGGTGCACCTCGCCGCGGAGCAGGCCCTGGTCGCCGCGGGGCACGCCGCAATCCCGCTCCTGGCGCAGGTCGTGGCCGAAGAACCCTGCTATTCACGTGCCAAGATGGCTGCGACCAGGGCGCTCGGCGCACTGGGAGACCCCTGCGGCATCGAGTCGGTCGCGGACGCTCTGATCAGGAATCAAGGCGGATGCTACGATCACGAGACGGCCTTCAAGGCACTCCGCCAGATGGGACCGCCGGCGATCGAGACCCTGGTTGTTCTGCTGAGATACCGGCTGCTGAAGGGCGGGGCGTACCTCGCGCTCCTGGAACATGACCCCGCCGCCCTCACGTCGGCTCTCCTGCCGGCGATCATCGATCCCGATCGCGCGATCGACGACCGCCTGCACTTCGCGGAGCAGGCGGAGGTCCTCGTGGGGACCATGGCGATCTTCAGGGAGTTGGACGCCTTCTATCTCGGGTTGGCGGCGGACAACTCGCTGCCTCCCGAGATCGTCGAGACGGCACGCCGTCTTTGGATTGACCGCCCCCGCCCCTTTGTCGTCGAGGCCCTCACCCGGGAGCGCGTGGAAAGCGACTACGCCGCGCGGCATTTCATCGAGGAGGACGAGACGTTGGCCAGAATGGCGCAGGGGAAGAGACGGGCCGAACTGGCTGCTGCCCGACAGGCGAGGGCCGAGGCGGCCGAGCGGGCGGTCGAGCCGCGGGCGCGTGGAATGAGCGCGTCGCCAATTTCCTTCAGTTCGATCTCCACCGGGTCAAGCCCCGCCGCGTCCCGGGGAGCCGGCTGAAGACGCTAGCGCGCGAGGAGGCCGTGCGCCTCTCCGTCACCTGTTCGTGAGAGTTCCCGTGGTGGTGGAGGGCCGGTGGGCGTGATCGGCACAATCACGACCTCAGACCGCCAGGGCGCCCGAAAGCAGCGCTTCGGCAAGCGGCGCCGCCGCGTACTCCTCGTTGCGCAGGAACGTGAAGGGCTGCTGCACGAACAGCGCGCCCCGCCACCCGGCCGCGAGGCGCGCCTCGCGCTGGGACCGCTCGAGACGCTCGCGGGTGAAGCTCGGCGCCGCCCCGGTCCGCCACGCCGGCTCGCCAACGGTGCTCTCGTCGAGAAACGGCAGTACCGAGCGCACCGACTCCAGCACGTACCGCTTCGCCGCGTCGTCGGCGACCCCGGGGAAGATCCCCAGCGCCTCCATCGGGCAAGCCCCCTCCGCCGTCTCCGCGCCGGCGGCCAGGAGCACCGCGGGCGCGCCCGGCGGCGCCTCTCCCGGGGAGATGACCAGGTAGTCCCCCATCTCGTCGGGCCGCCGGCCGGGCGCCAGCGTGAACTCGAGCAGCCCGAACCCCCGCTCCTCGCGCTCCTCGATACCGCGCCGGATGAGCCCCTTGGCGCTCTCCGCCGGCAGCAGGCGCAGCCCCTCGGCGAGCGGCAGGTCCACCACCACCCGCTCCGCGCTGACGGTCCCGCCCGCGGCGAGGTGCAGGCGCACGCCGCCGCGCGCCGTGTCGAGCCCTTCGAGCGCCACCAGCGGTCGCGCGTCGCCGCCGCGCGCGAGGAGCACCGCGCGCAGCCCCTCGAGGATGCCGGCCTGGCCGGCCGGGTTCCGGAAGAGCCCCCCGCCGGCGACCCGCAGCGCGCGCAG